>JAQTUY010000025.1:0-7287 GCA_028707105.1 Candidatus Omnitrophota bacterium
AAGGCGATCGAGAAAAGCAAAGTCGCCAAAGCCATAGAAGATTCCAAGTCCATCACTAAGGCCGCGATGGGATTCCGCTCCGATACCGGACTTTGGCCGGGCAGCCAATGGGGCACAATGCCGGGCGACCCCCTCTCTCCCGCTGCTTACGGAGAGGGCTTCACCACGACTCCGGCAGTGCACAGCGGCACCGCGGCGCAGCGCGCGGCCGCCCAGAATATGATCGCCACCTGGGACGGGCCGTATCTGGAAAAATGGGGAATGACCCCCTGGGGAATGCCTTATATGTGGGATTATAACAACTGGGATGCCAGCGGCGACGGAATATCCGAAGAGCACATCGTCTGGTTCGATCTGGCGCAATCGCCGGGCCCATACGACCAGAATAATAAAGTCCCCAACACCTCCAGGGTCATAATAGATTACATAATAGACGGCGGGGATGGATATAATAACGGCAGCGTCCAGGTAATGGATAACGGCTTCTACGGCGATTCCATCATGATAATGGCTCACCAAGGAGATTAAGAGGATACCCACAAATGCCTAACCCCAATCTAAGAATCAATAAGAAAGCGTTTACACTGGTTGAGATCATTGTCGTCATCGCCGTCATCGGCATCCTGGCGGCAGTCGTGGCTCCGAACGCCTTCAGGGTGATCGAGAAGGCCAAGGCGGCCAAGGTAATGGAAGACGCCCGGGTCTTACGTTCAGCTGTCGAGGCTTACTATACCGATGTCGGATTCCTCCCCCCGGATACCTGCCGCGGGGACGACCCGGGTTTTATGCAGCCTCTCCCGGCTAACCCTGATGATGGAGGCGCCGCCCACTGCGTAACTACGACCGGTTTACCGGCAAATTGGCAGGCTGTGGCCCAGGAGCGCTGGGACGGGCCGTATCTGGAGAAATGGCCTTTCTTCACTCCCTGGGCGGGAAAATACGACTATAACTACTGGCCGACCGGTACTAACCGGTATGGAGTAGATATCCCGCCGGGTTGTTATATCGGAGTCCAACGTAATTACGACGAGCTGAATCCCATACCGCCGGGAAGTGAACAGATACTGGTAGACAAAGGGTTTGACGCGGACGGCCATATCAACGGCGAATCCCAGCTATTACTAAAAGGTTTATAAGCTATTAAATCCTGTCCGGAATAACCAGATGAAAGAAATCCTTAGCATAGAAGGACTGCGCAAAGAATTCGGCACAGCCAGCATCCTGCAAGGCATCTGCCTCTCCATCAATGAAGGCGAGATCTTCGGGCTTCTGGGCCTTAACGGCGCGGGAAAGACCACTCTCCTGCGCTGCTTATTAGGCCTGCTCAACTTCTCTCAAGGCAAGATCCTCTTTAAAAAAAATCCTATCACCCAGGAAGATATCCACCGCTATTTCGGCTACCTTCCGGAGGATTTTCAGCCTCCCTTAAACCTCAGCGCTGTCGAATTGCTGGATCTTTTAGGCCGGACTTTAAACAAACCCGCTCCGGCCGAAGAATGTTTAAAACAAGTGGGCCTGCTGAAAGAAAAAGATAAAAAGATCCGGGATTATTCCCGGGGCATGATCCAGCGGCTGGGGCTGTCTTTGACCCTGCTTAAAGATCCTGAGGTGATCGTGCTGGATGAACCGATACTCGGGCTTGATCTGATCGGCCAAAGGCAGGCGTTTGAGATACTAAAAGGCCTGAATAGTAAAGGCAAGACTATAATCTTTTCCTCGCATCTCTTATCCCACATCGAGAAATACTGCAGCCGCGTCGGGATAATCCACGGCGGCGTTTTGCGCTTTACCGGAAAGATAACAGAACTCCTGGGCAAGCATAATACTTCTTCGCTGGAAGAAGCCTATTTAAACGAGGTCCGGCAATAATAATGAAAAGCATACTCGCCTTCACCCAGCTTAATTTTATCAAGGGAGTAAGAGAAAAAATATTCTACGGCCTCCTGTTCCTGCTGATCTTTTTCCTGGGGCTCTCCCTTTTCTTAAGCACGCTTTCCGTCGGAGAGAACAGCCGCGTCTTAGTCAGCGCTGGGCTCTCGGCGATAGAAATAACCGGGCTGCTGCTTTTGATATTCAGCTTAACATTCGGTTTTTACACGGATAAAAACGCCAGGATGCTGGAAGTTTACCTTTCTTATTTTCCGCGTTACGTATATACCGCCTCCCTATTCCTGGCTTATATATTACTCGCTTTATTCTATCTTTTAATAACCGGGGCGCTGTTGATCCTGGTGCTTATCTTAAATTCCGCCTTTTCCTGGGCAGTCCTGGCCGGGATATACAGTATTGCCTTGAAGCTTTCCATAATCGTGGGCTTAAGCCTGCTCTTTTGCGCCCTTTTTGATTCGCCGGCTCTTGCCCTGTTAACCACTATCTTCCTTTACGGCGCCTCGCAGATAGCCGGCCAGACCTTGCGTATTAGCGGCATATCCGGTCCAAGCCTCCAGCAAGGTTTTTTCAAATTCCTCTATTATCTTTTACCGAACATGGACAAGCTGGATATAAAATACCAGGTGATCTACCAGCAGCTGCCCGGAGCAGGATTCTTTATTTTCATCTCTTTTTATACCCTGATCTACTGCCTGTTCTTGTGGTCATTAAGCACATTAGCATTTTCGAGAAAATGACGATAAATCGGCTTAAAATAGGCCTGGGTAGTCTCAGCGTTTTTCTGCTCGTTCTCATCCTTCTCTTATCCTCTTTTCTGACCGGAAGTTCCGGCCTGAATAAAGCCCGGAATTATTACGTCCCGCCTTACGCCTATCTGGATATTATTTCAGGTAATTTCAGGAATCTGACGGCGCAGATGTTCCTTATCCGCGGCATAATGTCTATCGCGGAAAAAGACCCCCTCTCCTTTAATTACATCCTGGATAACCTGAGGCTATCCGCCCGGCTCGACCCAAAACTATCCTACGCTTATATCGTCGGGGGAATAATCGCTCCGCGCGACAACCAAGAACTGCGCCGGGCCACCATATTCATGAAAGAGGGGATGAAAAATGCTCCGGATGACTGGCGCATCCCATTCTGGGTCGGCTTTAACTACCTGCAGCTGGGGGATAACTTAAAAGCCGCCGAATTTTACCGCCGGGCCGCGGCTTTGCCCGGAGCGCCCAATTACGTTAAAAGCATGACGGCGCGCTACTATTACGAAGCCGATAAACCGGATATGGCCCTGGTATACCTGGAAAGCATCCGTAATTCCGTAAAGGACGGCCGCGCCCTGCAAAACATCGATCTGAAGATACGCTGGCTGCAGAATATCGTTTTCCTGGAAGCAAAAGTGAAGCTTTTTCATCAAGACCTCGGGCGCTGGCCGGACGAGCTCGAAGACCTGGCCAAGGCCGGATTAATCGACAAAATACCGCCTGACCCCTTTGGTAAGGGTTACGAATTAGACAAAAATCAGAACAAATACCCCGGCAGGGTAAAAAGCCGGTTCTGACTAAAAGGCACTTTGAAAAAAGGCGCTGAATAAGATATACTTATATGGTAAGGCTTAGATTTTTCCCTTGACAGAAATTGACTATTAGATTAACATAATGTTAATCATATCGGATTTATTGTATCCGAAAGGAGGTGGAAAAAGACAATACGCGCTTTAGAAACCGCATTCGGAATAGATATATATTCACAGAATGAAAGGAGGTAGAGTATATGAGAAATAGAGGGTTTACATTAATCGAGTTGATCGTAGTCATCGCGGTCATCGGCATACTCGCGGCAATTATCGCCCCCAATGCCTTCAAGGCCATTGAAAAGGGCAAGATTGCGGCCGCGGAAAGCGACTACAAAGCCTTAAAGACGGGCGCAATGTCTTTCTACGCTGATACAGGCCAGTGGCCGGCAGACGGTGTTGTCGTCGCCACCAGCCCCAACCCATTTCTTGCGGTACCCGCCGGCGTGACCGGATGGGATGGCCCTTACCTGGAAAAATTCCCGGCGAGAGACCCCTGGGGTGGAGCTTACACCTGGAACAACGACAGCTCTATGGACTGGACGGGAGACGGGACCAACGACGCGGCCAGATATGTTACTTTAACCAACGTTTCTCCGACTTCAGCGGCCAAGATCGATGTCGACCTTGACGGTACCGCGGGCGCCGGAGCGGGCACGGTAATATATACGACAGCCAGCGGTGTTTGCACGGTGAACGTTCTTGTTTCCAGAGACTAAGCCACAAAAGCGGCATATGTCCAGCAAAACAGAAAAAAGGCAGGGTTCGTTAAGGACCCTGCCTTTTTTTATCAACCTCAAAGGCTTCACCCTGGCAGAGATCATAACCGTAGTCCTGATCATGAGCATGCTGATGGGGATAACCATGTTTTCCATCTCTCTTATCTTCACCCGCCAGCTTGACGGGGATACCCGTAAATTATTATCCGACATCTGCTGGGCGAGGGAAATGACATTAAGCAGGCACAATGACCATACCGTCGCCATCAATACTACCGCTGAGAGCTATACCATAACCGATTCGGCCGGGACTGTGGTCAGGCCCGCGCAGGTCTTAAAGGTGAACATCTCCAGCGCTCCTGCGACCATAACCTTTCAGGCGCCTTCTGGAAGTGCGCTGCTTAACCCTGCCGGCTCGACCCTGATCACGCTGACCAAAGAAGGCAGGCAAAAACAAATAGGCATCAGGGTGGAAACCGGGTACGTTAAAATAGAATGATGAAAAAACGCGGGTTTAGCTTGATCGAAATCGTCATCGCCATAGGGCTCTTGACCATAGTCATGTCGGCGATGCTCAGCATTTTCAGCCAGGGGCAGCGCTATCTGCGCAAGAACCGCGTCGGTACCATCGCCGGATTCCTGATCCAGGAAAAATTAGAAGAATTATCCACACCTGACCCCTCTCTTTTTTCCGACCCCAATTCCTTCAACGAAGTAAGAGCCGATGTCCCGGGCTTTACGGATTTCGAAAGAGAAGTAGCCGTCTCCTCCCCTTACCTGGGAGACAGCGGCCTGGCTTTTTTGAGGGTAACTGTGTGGTGGCAGGGTGAAACGGGAGAACAGACGCGCACGGTTGAAACAGTAAAAGCGGATTACTAAAAATGCCCAGATCGGAGAAACAAAAAAAAGCGTTCACTCTGGTGGAGGTCCTGATCGGCCTGGCCACATTCGGCCTGGTGATGACCGCCGTGGTGGGAATACTATACAACATCCAGTGGGGCTGGCAGCGGCAGCGGGATGACATGATCTGCGTGGATAATGCCCGCTGGGCCATGGAATTCATGGGAACGGAATTAAAACAAGCGGGGAATATCACCACTCCCGCCTCAGACCGGGCGAAATTCGACCTTGATACCGACGGCGACAACGCGGCAGATACTACAGTCTGGTACTGGCGCGGCAACAGCAGCGCGGATGGCACCGGATTAGGGGATTCAACCTATCTTTACCGGGGCATAGGCAGCGGCATCGGACAGGCAGTGGCGGTACGCCAGCAATTAGCCAACTTTGTCATCAATAATCCCAGCGGCAACAATATATTCGACCAAAGCAGCGGCCTGGTGACCATCGAACTGACTACCTCTAAAGGCACCCGGAGTTATACGGCTAGGACCATGGTCAGGCCGAGGAATTAAATTATGGATAAGCCCCGTAAATTAAAAGCCCAGGTATTGATCTTCGTATTCTTCCTGATCTTCATCCTGGGAGCGTTAGCTGTCGCGCTGCTGCAGATATGGCAATCTGAAGTCCAGATCCCCTCCCTGCAACAGGGCGCCTCAAACTCCTTCTATATCGCCCAGGCGGGCATTGAACTAGGAAAGAGCCAGCTGCGCTCTAACTGGGACTGGGCCGGCATGGACGCCAATACCGATGATATCGCGGATGAAAGCGAAAAGTCGACCTTCGGCAGCGGACAATACTGGATTGACATAATCAGCAGGGACGACTCAAACCCGGCTGTCCGCATAGTCACCATCAACGCCCACGGCTGGACGGGGATCTCGCATCAGGTGATTCAGGTCCAGCTTCAAAGGACCGAGGTCAACCCCGGGCCGCCCCCCGTTTACACCTATCTGCAGATCGGGTGGTCATGGCAGCAGATCTAAAAGTTTAACTTTACACATCAGGCTTTAAACTTTACACTATATATATGCCTAAATACCAATATACCGCACGCGACGAATTCGGAAAACAAGTCCGCGGCTTGATGGTGGCGCAGGATGAAACAGACCTGGGAAATAAACTCGACCATCTGGGATATGTGCTTACCGGCATCAAATCCAAGACCAGGGAATCCAAAGCCAAGATAAAAAGCAAAGGCTTAAACCAGAGCGAACTGCTGGAATTCACCTTGCATCTCTCTACCCTGCTTAATGCCGGTGTGCCGCTGGTAACCGGCCTGCGCGACCTGGCCCGCGACGCCGAAAATCCCTCCCTGCAAAAAAGTATCGATGAGATCCGGCAAAGGGTGGAAGCGGGAAGCAGCCTGAAAGAATCAGCCGAGGCTTTTCCCAGGTCGTTCCCCAAGTTATATACCGCGATCCTAGGCGTGGGCGAGAGCACCGGTAAATTAGGGGATGTCCTGACCGACCTCTCAAAATTCATGGAGTGGCAGATGGAATTGAAGGCTAAGATCAAAGAAGCTGCCACCTACCCCATCATCATATTCACCGTCATGATCCTGGTAGTAACGGCCCTGATGATCAAAGTCATCCCGATATTCGAGCCCCTTTTTTCCGACGTAGGAGTCAAACTGCCCACAGTAACGCTTGTCCTGATCAATACCAGTAAAGCCATACGCCAATACTGGTATGTCGTCCTCCTGGCGATCGCCGGATTTATCTTCCTGTTTAAAACTTATGCCGCGACTGAAAGAGGCCGTTACAATATCGACAGCATTAAACTTAGGCTCCCGATCCTGGGAGACCTGGTGCGCAAAATCGCCATATCCCGTTTCTGCCATATCCTGGCCCTGGCGCTGCGAAGCGGCATGGACCTGCTTTCCGCCCTGACGCTGGGAGCGGATGTCACGGCAAACGAGCGCCTATCCCAATCCATCCAGATGGCTAAAAAAGCGGTAAACTACGGGGAAAAGTTAGCTAACGCCCTGGAGGTAAGCGAAGAATTCCCGCCCCTGGTCATCAGGATGGTCAGCCTGGGAGAGCAATCCGGCGCGCTTACTTACACTCTGGATAAGGTAAATGAATATTATGATAAGGAAGTCCCCGCCACCATCAAGCGGTTCTTCACTCTTTTTGAGCCGCTGATAATCATATTCATGGGTGTGATGGTGGCAACGATAGCCCTGGCAGTACTGCTCCCCATTTT
>JAQTUY010000025.1:7387-12919 GCA_028707105.1 Candidatus Omnitrophota bacterium
AGCCTCGGCATATCCCAGGAAAAAGCCGAGGAGGTCTTAAAGACACACGGCGTTCCCGAAATACCCTTTGATATCAAGGACCGCGTAGCTATAGCTGAAGAGATAATGCGGCAGAAATACGAAGGCGGACAGAGTACCCAGGATGTCAATCTTCTTGAGCTAAGACTGCTCCTCCAGCCGCACCTGGAAAGGATAATCAACGAGCTGAGGCGCTCGTTCATCTATTACAAAGAACAGACCGGCGGAGAAAGGGTTGAACGCATATTCTTTAGCGGAGGAGGCAGCCATATCAAGAACCTCGTGCCTTCCCTTGCCCGGCAGATAGGCGGCAAATGCGAAATAATAAACATCCTGCGCAATATGCACCCGCCGGCGGACGAAACGGCGGCGGCCATATTGGCAAAGAACAGCGCTATTTACGCCTGCGCCCTGGGCCTGGCCATCGGCATTGAAAGCAAAAAACAGGAGATCATCAACTTTCTCCCCTCCGACCTGGCCCAGCATGAGCAGATGGCCAGGATCAAGCTGTATTCGATCCTGGCGATACTGGCCCTGGTAGCCGTCTGCGCCAGCGCCTACTTCAATTCTGTCTTCAGCGCGCGCTCATTAAGGATGCTGCTTGAAGAAAAAAAATCCCAGGTCGCCCTGCTCGCGCCGGCCGTGAAAAAGGGCGAGATATTAAAGAAACGCGGCCAGAGGTTTAAAGCTATCGCCGAACAATCGGAGGCCTTAAGAAAGCAAAATATCAAATTCGAGCCGCTATTGGTGGAATTAAGCAGGTTACTTCCGGCGGAGGCTATATTAACATCAGCGGACATCTCCGAAGGCGTAGGCATACAGGAAGGGGCGATCCAGAAAAAATCCTTTGCCGCCACCAGCGGATTATTCCTGAAGCTTACCGGCAACATTATGAGCACTTACGAAGAAGGGCTGCAGATACTCGAGAAGCTAAAAACGGACATGCAGGGCTCGGCATACTTCAAAGACATAACCGCCGTATTCTCGCAGCCCGAAACGCTCTCTCCGCAGGCCGAAGAAGGGGATTTTCCTTTAACCGCCAGAAAAATGCGCGACTTCCGGATGGACGCGCGGGTGGTCACGACACGTGAAAAATAAATACGCCTTAATAATAACTTACCTTATCTGCCTGGCTGCCCTGGGGCTTCTATCTTTCCTCTGGTATAACGAAACTAAGGTCGTCGAAGACTTGCAGGCGCAGACCCTGAAGGTAGAAGATGAATTAAACAGCGCCCGCAGGAAACAAGCCGCGCGCCCGGGATCCGATGAACCCGATACCAGGGAAGGAGAAAAAAAGCTTACCGCGGCAATACCCTATAACGAGAGAGAACCTTTCACTTTCGTAAAAAGCTTAACCCGCCTGGCCGGCCAGACAAACATAAAGAATATCAATTTTACCGCTTCCGCTCCGGTAAAATTTGGTTCCCGCGTTCCGGCCGCGGGCGGAAGCGGCATGAACGAAGGGATATATTCCATCTCCATTCAGATAAACGCGGAAGGAGAATTCTACCAGCTAGTCAATTTCCTAAAGACCATCAGCTCGCTTGAGCGAATCGTCACCATCGAGGCGGCGCAGGTTATGCGCGATGAAAAAATATTACCCTGTCAAAAGATATCGCTTAAGATCAAGGTCTATACCTATCTTGCCCCTGACGCCTCGCTGTAACACTAATATTCTTGATTAGATACGGCATATATTCTATACTATAAGTAGGAGCAATATATGAAAAAAAGGGGCTGGACAGTCATAGAACTGGTCATGGTGATTGTTATCGTGGCCATCATAGTCGTAGTTTCCCTGCCCAAGGCCGACAGCATTCATTACATAAAACTTCAGGCCGCGGCAAAAAGGGCGCTTTCCGATATCCGGTACGCCCAACAGCTCTCTATCGCCAGGCATACGACTTGCAGGATGGTCTTCAGCGCCGCCAATGACACTTATAAGGTCGAGTGCCTGGAACCGGACGGCGCCACTTACGATTACGCCACAGACCCCTTCACCCGGGCCGATCTATTTATTAATTTTACCAGCGATCCTGAGCATACAGGAGTGGATATTTCCGGCACGACTTTAAGCTCAGGCACGGTCCAATTCGACTGGAAAGGGGTGCCGCTGGCTTCGGACGGAACAGAATTGACCTCTCAGCAGTCGGTTACCCTTACCTATAAAGGGCTTACCCGGGTCATCTATATAACTCCCGCTACGGGGAGAGTGAGGCTGGAATGAAAAAAAATGGCGTAACTTTAATAGAAATGGTGGCCGTGATCACGCTCATAGCCGTGGCTATCCCGGTCCTTCTGCGCTTATACGCCAACGTCGCCAGCAAGAGCATCCGCTCCGAAGCTATGTCCGCGGCTACTTTTTACGCCGAGGAGACAATTGAAGAAATAAGGATGAGGCATTTTGATAATAACACCGCCTCTCCCTGGAGCGCGATACTCGGCCCGGAGACCGGCGAGGTCTACCCCAGCGGCTATGACGATGTAGATGACTTTAACGGCCGCACGGATAGCCCGGCAACCGGATATACCCGGACCGTGACTGTCGAATATGTTACCCTGGGCGCATCGGAAACCATAGACGGCTCAACCGCCACTCCCTGGGTAAGCGCGGCTTCGGGGACTACTACGAATTATAAACGGGTAACGGTAAGTGTTTCCCGGACGGATAATACGGTCGCTAACGTCGACCTTCAGGTGATCATGGTGGGAAATGGATAAATCGCGTTCTAAAACAGGCATGACTTTGATCGAGATCGTAATGTCCATCGTCATTGTGGCATCGGTCGTGGCGGGGCTCTCATTTTACATTAAGAACATCGTCGACCTTTATAATTTCATCACCTTCCGTAATGAAGTCGCCTCATCTTCCAGGATGGCGCTCTCCCGGATGATCCGCGAGATCCGTCAAAGCGCCAGCCCCACGGAAGGGAACATTACCACGGCGGCGGCGAACAGTTTTACTTTTACCGATATAACCGGAGCGACAATAAGCTATTCGCTTTCCGGCTCTAACCTGATGCGTAACACCGACGTCCTCTCCGCCAACGTAAACTCGCTAACCTTTACTTATTACGACCTGAACAGCCTGGTCTTATCCGCTGTGCCTTTGTCAATAACAGACTGCCAGAACGTAGTGCGGGTCGCTGTGGAAATCACGACATCTTACGCAGGACAAAGCCTGACCGTAAAAGCGCAGACATTCCTGCGTAATTATTAGGCCGTTAGAGCGGTTGTCAAGGCTGTATTTATATGTTAAGTTTTAAGAAGAGGGCAAAATGAAAGGCACTGCTCAAGGTTCAACGCTGATTATCGTGGTCTTCGCCTTGATGCTGCTGGGGGTCCTGGGCTGGACCCTGGTCATCATGCAGTCATCGGACTTCGAAGCCAGTATGCGCCAGCTTGACTCGGAAAGGGCTCTTTACCTGGCTGAGTCAGGCGCCCAGCATGCCTACTCCAACCTGATCGCCACTCCCGCCTGGCGGGATGCAAGTCCGACTACCTACTATTCCCTTAAGAAAAACGGCAACAAAATAGGCGAATATATGATGCAGGTCATAGACGGCACCGGAGCGGATGCCGGATACGTCGTAGCCATCGTCACCGGTTATGTGCCTAACCATCTCTCTTATCGCGCCACCCGGATCATAAAAAAACGTATGGCCTCCTTCCCCTGGACAGAAGCCATAGACGCGGTGCATCTCCTGGACTGGTCGGCCTTCTGGCTGCAGAGGTTTATCACCAACGTCCAGGGCGACCTGCGCGCTGCCAACTGGGACGGGGATAATGACTCCACTTATAATGAAACCGGATTTTTAAGCGGCGACTATAACCCTCCCAATTGGGCCATGCCCTTGCCTATGAGCGGTTATGACCGGCTTTGCGGAACGGTAGTCCTGCCGGAAATTGATATGGAATATTATAAGAACAAGGCGAACAATGTCAGCCATTATTGCAGCGCGCCCTATATCTTTGTGGCGGATTACGCCGCCTCCGGCAGTACGGACCTGCGTATATTGAATAATATCCCCGCCGGGCCGACGAACAGGGGCACAGCAGCCGTCACCGGTAACGAAAGCCGCGATATTGACGGGTATTTTTATGCCGGCAGCAGCTACTATACCTGCCTGATAACCCGGACCAGGTTCCAGCCGGTAAATGTTACCAGCACGACTTCCCCGACGATCAGCGGATGCGATTACGAGACTATTACCGACGGCCGCGGCGTCTTTGTCAGGATAACCGGCTCCAGCAGCACCCCTAACCGTAACACCGCCACGCGCGCTTATGTGGCAGACGGGACTTCTCACCGCCTAAGGGTCATCAACATCTCTAATCCCGCCAGCACAAGCATAACCAGGAGTTACACAATAGATGCCAGCGCGACAATATGGGACGTCGTTGTCAGCGGGAATGCCTACGGCGACGCTTACGCCTTTATAGCGGCCGGGGCCGCGGGACTTAAGACCGCGGAAGTTACCAACGACCCCTCGAGCATTTCCTTAGATACCCTTTCGGGTATCGGTGACGCGCGGGGCCTGTGCATCCGCGGAGGATACGCCTTCGTCGTTACCTATACCAGCGGGACCACGACCACGTATCTTCGCATTGTTGATATTACCGACCCCGAAGACCCGGATCTGATAGCCAGCTGTCCGCTGGGAAATTTAACCGTCGGCGCGGATCTTAAAATGAATGTGGCGGTAAAAGGGAACTACGCTTTTGTGGCGGCCGGGCCTAACGGCGTCCAGGTCGTGGATATCTCTAACCTTCCCAACTACGGACATCTGCCGGGGGCCGGCCAACCCGGATACCCGGATTATACCGGGCAGGTCGTGGCTACTTACCGGCCGGACAACAATGAAGCCATAGACATCAGGGTCTCCGGAGACGTGTCCGCTTCCACTGCCGTTGAAAAGAACAGTTACGCCTATGTAGTCTACAGCAGTGCCGGCGGAGGCCCTAAACTGCAGGTGCTGGATATCTCAACGCCCACATCTTTGGCAGCGGTAAGCGGAGGACAATATACGCTTAATAACGGGAAGGGAGTTTATCTTTACGGAGACAAATATTTCCAGGCAGGAAACTATAACAATAATAAAGTATGGTATACGGCAGGGAATACTTATATTGAAGGCGGGAATATGACCCATACCTCCCTGGTAGCCGAAGGGGACATCGAGGTCATCGGGACTACCGCTCTGAAAATGAAGGCCCACGTGGACATGAGCGCCCACGAGAACTTTCCCTGCCTGGCCACCCAAAACGGCAGTATCGTAGGCAGCGGCGGGCTTGCTTCCCTGCAGTTCGACGCCCTGGTTTTCAGTAAATACGGCAATATCGACTTTAATTATTTCCTGGACGTAGTCAACGCCGTATGCCTTATGGGTTACAATATTTACTTTGACGCTGTCACTCTGATCGACTACCAGGACAAATATATAGGCGACCCTCCCGCGGGATTCACATCCTCCGCAACCCAAAAAGACTGGAGAGAATTATAATCGGGGACGT
>JAQTUY010000025.1:13019-15935 GCA_028707105.1 Candidatus Omnitrophota bacterium
TATAATCGGGGACGTTCCCCAAGGTACCACCCTTTCGCGATGTAACTGCTTGATTAACAATAGGAAAGGACGCGGCAATAAAAAGGAGAAGCAAAAATGTTCAAAAAGACCTTAATAACAGGTGTAGTTATATGCGCGCTGCTTTCAATACCGTTCTTTTGCCTAAAAGTCCACTCGCAGGAAGATAACGACGGTACGCTTACGGTTCCGGCAAGTTTTTATAACGACATCCGGACTAAACTGGCCCAGATCTCCGCTCAAAACGAAAAAATTCAGACCGGCGTTATCCTGGACAAGCTTGACCAGATATTGGCAGGCCAGGAAGAGATAAAAAAAACGCTCGCCAATATAAAAACACGCATCGGCGCGAGCCGCTAAATAGGGGACGTTCCCCAAGGTACCACCCCGTCATATCTTAAGCGTCTTATCTACAATAAGATCATAAGGCCTTTCTGCTAAGACGTACTTTTTGTATAAAGCCTTGCGTTCTTGCGGCCTATTTGCCAGGTCCAGATAAAGAGAGTCTACCAAAGATACCAGATCATCCTTATTCCCATTAGCATAAAAATTATAGCTGCTCCAGGGATATTGAGATAGGTCGTCAACAAGCCCGGCTCTTAAAGGGTTGCGCTCAATATACCTTCCGCATTCCAGCAAATAACTCTCGCTATCGATAAGCAGGCTTTTATATCTATTCTGGAAAATAAACCCGAATGAATGATATTTTCTTCTAAAGTAATCGCCATACACCTGCAGTATGCCTTGCATGAATTTTGGCAGATCGCCGGCAGCATCCAGGCGCGCCAAAAAATGAAGATGAGTCGGCATCAAACAATAATGGACTATCCGGACCTGGAACTTAGCTAAATATATTCTAATGGTATTCAGGAAGAATACATGGTCCTGCCTATCTGTAAACAACCTCCTTTTATCGTTCCCCCTCGTTAAAACATGATAAAACCCTCCATCCAACAAGATCCTCGGTCTTCTGGGCATAAAAAATCCCTCCTTTCTACTATAATAGACGTAGAAGAAGGGAAAATCTAACAACTATTTTTAACTCTTTTGATTGTAAGGTGTTAGGAAGCTACGGGGTGGTACCTTGGGGAACGTCCCCGATTTCGGGTTTGGTATCCTGGATGGCGGATAGTTTGTCATTGAGCCTCTCCAGCTTTTTCTGGCTGTCATCGAAGGCGCGCGAGGCATTGACCAGGTGTTTTCCCACCAGAGAGAAATCATCCTTGAATTTGCCTATCTCGTTAGAGAGCATACCCAGGGATTTTAGGATCTGCTTGGCGTTCTCTTCCACCTTTAGCCCCTTGAGGCCTAAACAGATCACTTGTAAGTAGGCATAAAAGGTGTTGGGAGACACAGGGATGACCCTTTTTGAAAGGGAGTAACTTAAGACGTCCTGCTTGACGATTATCTCGTAGTAAACATTTTCCGCGGGTATATACATCAAGGCAAAATCATAGGTATTCTCCTCAGGCAGGATATACTTTTTCGATATTTCATCTATACGCCCCTTCACATCGGAAACAAATTTCTTTAAAAACGCGCCCCTCTCCTCTTCGGCCTTGGCATCGATGACGCGCTGGAAGTTCTCTAAAGGAAACTTGGCATCCACGGGTATCAGCTTTCCTCCGAGCCTGATTACCGCGTCCACAGTATCCATACTCCTGAATTTATACTGCACCGCGTAATGCTCTTTCGGCAGGACCTGCGAAAGCAGATTTTCCAGCAGGCTCTCGCCCATTGCCCCCCGGAACTTCGGAGCGCGCAGAAGGTCCTGCAGGCTGCTGATATCCTTCCCTACTTCATAGATCCTTTCATTAGCCTCCTGAAGTTTACCCAGCTTTTCCTGCACCGACCCGAATATACCGGTAGTATTATTCAAGGATTGGGCGATCGCGCGATTGGAATCCTGCATCACCTGGTTCATTTCCTTAAGGCGCTCGTTTACCTGGGAAGAGATCTTCAAAACCAAAGTTATAATGACTACCGATAATACTAAAAATGCCGCTGCGATCAATATAGCAATATTCATAGGTTCACCCTTTTAGCGAAGGCATGACAAAATAAATTATCTGTTCCGTCCAGAATATACAAAGCACCGCCGCCATAGACAAGAAGGGCCCGTAGGGAATGGTATGCTCCTTCTTCATTATCAAATTGGCCAGCCCCAGCATGGCTCCGAAAAACGGCGCCAGGAAGAAGGTTAAGATGGCCGCTTTCCACCCCAGGAACGCGCCGATCATCGCCAGGAGCTTGACGTCCCCTCCCCCCATTGAAGAGGTCTCTCCGTCAACAGGGCCTTTCTTGAGCATCTTAAAGTAGACCAGGTCAAAAAGAAACCCGGTCAGATAAATGATCCCGCCTCCCAATACCACGCCGAGCAAGGAATCGTAAATAGGGAGAAGCTCGTACTTTGCCTGCGCCGCGTAAGGTTTGATCAGGCTAAGCAGCAACCCGACGAATATACCGCCGACGGAGATCTCATCGGGAATAATACGATGCTGAAAATCCACGAATGTGGCCACGATCAGCCCGCAGACAAAAACAGTATATACCAGCGCCTGGTATGAGAAGCCGTATAAATTATAAAAGATCAGGAACGTACACGCCGTTAAGAGCTCCACTAAAAAATAACGCGGGGATATCGCCTGTTTGCAAAAGCGGCACTTGCCGCGCAGGGCGATGTAGCTCAAAAACGGGATATTATCATACCAGGGTATGCTCTTCTTGCACCTGGTGCAGTGAGACCCGGGCCAGACGATGGATTCTCCCAGCGGCATGCGGTAAATACAGACATTCAGGAAACTTCCCACTACGGCGCCCAGGACAAATACAAATAAAGCTTCGATCATCTCGGTTTTTCTCCTTTTAGTCCCTCTTTCTTGGAATAGGCGAGTTTTA
>JAQTUY010000026.1:0-11780 GCA_028707105.1 Candidatus Omnitrophota bacterium
CAAAGCGGCAAAGAAGATTTTCTGGTAATAGGCGGGGACAACTTATTCAAGGAACCCCTGGTGGATTTTCTGGATTTTGCCGGGAGCAAACCGCGCAATGTCTGCGTAGGCGTAGTGGACGTGAAGAAAAAACAGAGAGCGCGCCACTACGGTGTGGTGAGGCTGGACCGTTGCGGACGGATAACCGATTTCTGGGAGAAGCCGGTTCATCCCAAGACCAGCCTGGTGGCGATGTGCCTGTATCATTTTCCGGCGGGGAAGTTAGAGGTGTGCAGAGAATATATGGGCAGCTGTTCCACCTGCAATGATACGATAGGGCTGTACATTAACTGGCTAGTCCGTAAATACAGCGTCTACGGTTTTATTTTCAGGGATAAATGGCTGGATATTGGCAGCCACAGTACTTTAAGGAAAGCCAAGAAGGACCATAAGAAAGGAGCGTATTGATGCGTAAAGTATTTTTCACTTCCGAATCCGTTACCGAAGGCCACCCCGATAAATTATGCGACCAGATATCAGACGGCGTCTTGGATGAGGTCTTGAGAAATGACCCTCACGGCAGGGTGGCCTGCGAAACATACGTGACCATGGGCTTGCTCATTGTCGGCGGGGAGATCACCACGAATAGCTATGTGGATATCCACAAGCTGGCCCGCAAGATAATCAAGGATATCGGCTACACTCATCCCAAATTCGGATTTGATTACCATACTTGCGCTGTCATAAATACTATCCACAGTCAATCTCCCGATATCGCCCAGGGCGTGGATATCGGCGGGGCCGGGGACCAGGGTTTGATGTTCGGTTTTGCCTGCCTAGAGACCGAAGAATATATGCCGCTTCCCATTACCCTGTCCCAGAAGCTGTCTATGCAGCTGGCCAAGGTGCGCAAGGAAGGCGCTTTGAAATATTTAGGCCCGGACGGAAAGTCCCAGGTCACCGTTGAATACCGCGACGGTAAGCCTGTCCGCGTGGACACCGTGGTTCTGGCTTCCCAGCATACTGAGGAGATCCTTGATAAAAGCGGCGACCTGATCACCCAGAAAGCAAGGGATGAAATAATTAAATTCGTCGCCGATCCTATTTTGAAGAAATGGACGGATAAAGATACCAAATATTTTATCAACCAGACCGGCAAGTTCCTGATCGGCGGCCCGCAGTCTGATACGGGCATGACCGGAAGGAAGATAATAGTGGATACTTACGGCGGGACAGTTCCGCACGGCGGCGGAGCATTCTCCGGTAAGGACCCGACGAAAGTCGACCGCAGCGCGGCCTACATGGCCAGATATGTCGCCAAGAACGTAGTTGCTTCCGGGGCGGCGGAAAAATGCCTGCTGCAGCTGGCCTACGTCATCGGCAGGGCCGAGCCGGTATCGGTCATGGTCGATACCTACGGTACTTCCAAGGTATCCGAAGAGAAGATCTCTAAAGCGATCAGGCAGGTCTTTGACCTGACCCCTCAGGGGATCATCAAGAACTTAGACTTACTTAAACCCGTATACCTGCAGACGGCCGCTTACGGGCATTTCGGCAGGCCGGAATTTGCCTGGGAAAAGCTGGACAAGGTAAAAGAACTTCAAAAGGCAGTATAATATATAACCTAATACACCCGCGTGGTGGATCCGGAGATAAGATGAAATATGACATCAAAGATATGGGGTTGGCGAATAAAGGCAAGCTTAGGATCGAATGGGCCCGCAATAATATGCCGGTCCTGGGGATCATTGCCAAACGTTTTGAGAAGGAAAAGCCTCTGAAGGGCGTCACGTTAGCGGCTTGTTTGCATGTAACAACGGAAACCGCCGTTTTAATGGAGGTGCTTAAGGCCGGCGGAGCCCAGGTCTATCTTTGCGCTTCTAACCCGTTATCCACACAGGATGACGTGGCGGCATCTTTGGCGCGGGACCTGAAAATACCGGTATTCGCCATCAAGGGGGAAAATAATAAGACGTATTACGAACATATAAAAGCGGTCCTGGCAGCGCAGCCGGATATGACCATGGATGACGGCGCCGACCTGGTGTCTACTATTCATCAGGATCCCGGTAAGTATTGCCGTAAAGATATCATCGGCGGGACTGAAGAGACTACTACCGGCGTGATAAGGCTGCGGGCCCTGGCTAATGATAATAAACTGCGTTATCCCATCATCGCCGTTAATGACGCCCAGACTAAGCATTTCTTCGATAATCGCTATGGCACGGGTCAGTCTACCCTGGACGGGGTTATCCGCGCCACTAACAAGCTTCTGGCCGGCTCTAATGTGGTTATCTGCGGTTACGGCTGGTGCGGCAGGGGCGCGGCCATGCGCGCCAGCGGCCTTGGCGGCAACGTCATAGTTACCGAGATATCCCCGCTTAAGGCTATAGAGGCGGTAATGGACGGGTACCGCGTCATGCCCATGAAAGAAGCCGCTAAGATAGGCGATGTGTTCATCACTGTTACCGGCGATATCAATGTCGTCAGGAAGGAACATTTTATGGCCATGAAGGATGGGGCTATCGTGGCTAATTCCGGGCACTTTAACGTGGAGATCGATATACCCGCGCTGAAAAAGCTTTCCAAGTCCAAGAAGCTTATCCGCGATTTTACCGACGAATATATTTTAGGCGACGGCCGCAAGATATACCTTTTAGGCGAAGGCAGGTTGATCAACCTGGCTGCCGCTGAAGGGCATCCGGCGCAGGTCATGGATATGTCCTTTGCCAACCAGGCGCTCAGCGCGGAATATATCTTGAAACACCATAAAGAGCTGAACAATGATGTTTATAAGGTCCCTCAGGATATAGATGAGAAGATCGCGTTTCTGAAATTAAAGTCCATGGGGGTTACCATAGATACCCTGACATCCGAGCAGAAGAAATATCTTTCCAGCTGGGAAATGGGGACGTAAGGTAAGCAGTAAGTTCCAGGGAGCCTAAACCGGAGGTAAAAGATGAAAAGGGTATTGCCTCTTTTCTTGGCCGTTGGTTTGATAATTCTTGGGGCGCGCAGCTTCGCCTCTGCCGCTGATATAGAAGCGCAGTCTGCTATTGCCCAGGTCACGGTATACCCGGATTCGGCCCTGCTTACCCGTGTGGCTGCCTTGAAATTAAGCCCCGGAGAATATAAGGTAGTCTTCTCCGGTATTATCCCCGAGGTGGATGAGAATTCCCTGCGGGTTACGACCTCCGATACTTCCGCGGTCAAGCTTTTTGGCGCCCGGCTTAAACGGGAATACTTAAAAGATATCCCTTCGGAGCAGATCCAACAGCTCAAGGACCAGCTCCAGAAGATGCAGGATGAATTCAAAGCCCTGGAGAACACCCAGCAGGTCCTGTCGGAGAAAAAAAGTTTCCTGGATTCTTTAAGGCTTTTTACGCGCGAGCAGCTGCCTAAAGACCTGATCACCAAGGTTCCCTCGGCCAAGGAATTGGATGATACCTATGGTTTCCTGGATGGCAAGCTTAAGGAAAATTACTCCCAGGCATTAGAAAATGAATTAAAAAAGCGCGGCCTGGCCGAGAAGATCACTGCCGCCAGAAGGCAATTGGCAGAAATGTCCGGCTCGGTAGAGAAGCTCAAGAGGTCTATTACCGTAGACCTGGAAGTTGAAAAGGCCGCGACTTTTGATCTAAGTATTTCGTATCTGGTGGGCGGGGCTTATTGGGAGCCGATCTATGATGCCCGGGCCGCCTTTGACAAATCGGAAGTGGAATTGGTCTCTCATGGTATCGTACGCCAGTCAACGGGGGAGGACTGGACGGATGTCGAGATGGTCCTGTCTACCGCCAAGCCCGCTATCGGCGGGAGGATGCCTTATGTCGATCCCTGGTTCTTAAGGCCGTATATTCCCCGGCCCGCGATGGTCGCGGAAAGCAGGGTAATGTCTAAGGCGATGATGCAGCGCCAGGCTTTTGATAAGGATGAAGAGATGCTGGCAGGGGCTGTGGATAGCCTGGAGCTGGAAGAAAAAGCCAAGTATGCCACAGTCGAGCAGAAGGGAATAGCTGTTGCGTACAAACTGCCGCGTAAGGCAAGCGCCAAATGCGACGGCTCGGATAATAAACTTGCCATATCTTCGCAGATACTCAAGGCTGATTTTGAATATTCCAGTTACCCGAGGGCGATCTTAAGCGCTTACCTCGGCAGCCGGGTCACTAACGCGCCCGACCTGCAGCTGCTGGGCGGCAGGGTAAATATTTTCCTGGATGGTGATTTTGTCGGGATATCCAGCATAGATAATATCGGACCGGGCGAGCAATTTGATCTTTACCTGGGCGCGGACGAGAGCGTCAAGGTCAAGAGGGAACAGGTCACCAAGAAGGTTGATCAGACCCTGATAGCGGGTATCCCGTCTCCGGCCAAGAAGACTACCTTTAAGTATAAGTTAACGGTTGAGAATTATAAGTCCCAAAAGATAAAGGTGAAGCTTTTTGAGGCGATGCCGGTATCCGAAGATGACCGGATTAAAGTAAAGATAGACAAGGTAAGCCAGGAGCCGGCGCAGAAGGATTGGAAAGACCGTAAGGGAGTGTGGCTCTGGGAATTATCTTTGGAGCCTAAGGCAAAACAGGAAATATTTTATACCTATATAGTCGAGCATCCGCGCGAGTTGCAAATCGAGGGTTTATAGTTATGGCAATCAAGAAGATCGCAGTCTTGACTACCGGCGGTGATGCCCCGGGTATGAATCCGGCTATCCGCAGCGTGGTGCGTTGCGCGATAAGCAAGGATTTGGAAGTCTATGGGGTCATCCGCGGCTGGTGGGGTTTGATCAAGAACGATATGCAGCCTATGGGGCATCATTCCGTATCCGGTATCATAAATCAGGGCGGGACTGTCCTTAAGACCGCGCGCTGCAGCGAATTCTTTACCGAGGAAGGCCAGAAAAAGGCGCAGGAGAACCTTAAAAAAAATAATATTGACGCTATGGTCGTCATCGGCGGAAACGGAAGCTTCAAGGCCGCGCATAGTTTTTTTGAAAAATATAAATTCCCTTGTATCGGCCTTGCCGCCTCCATCGATAACGATATTAGCGGAATGGATAATACCGTCGGAGCGGATACGGCTGTCAATACCGCGCTTGTCGCCATAGATAATATACGCGATACCTCCACTTCAATGGAGAGGATCTTTGTCGTGGAGGTAATGGGCCGGGACAGCGGATTCCTGGCGCTGGCTGTGGCATTAGGAGGCGGGTGCGAAGAGGTGATCATCCCGGAAAGGAAATTTGACCTGGATGCGATATGCCGGGACGCCGTCAACGGCAATATTAAAGGCAAGGCCAGCTGGATCATTATTGTCGCCGAGGGGGCGGGGAAGGCCGAGGATATTGCCCGAAAGATCGCTGAAAAAACCGGCCTTGAGACCCGCGCCGTAGTAATAGGGCACGTTCAGCGCGGCGGCCGGCCGACCGCTTACAGCAGGGACTGGGCATTGCGCCTGGGAAAGGCGGCGGTTGACAGTCTGATGGAAGGCAAATCCGATATGGCGGTGGGTATCCATTCCAATGAAGTCGTGACCGTGGATTTTGAAACAGCGATACAAAAGAAAGAATTGCGCGTAGAGGAAGTGTATAACTTGATAAAAATACTAACCTAGGAGAATTAGATGGGAAGGAAACCGCAGGATATACAAAATTTAGCGATGGAATTGATCATGGCCGACGACGCATCTCTGAAAAAGGAGATCCAGAAGAAGATACTCGGCATTGCCTATAAGAAAGGGATCTATCTTTCCAGTATCCACGATCTTTATATGGCCAGGGGCAGGGGTGAATATGACGGTTTCACCGTCCCGGCGATAAATTTAAGGTCTATGACCTATGACCTGGCCCGCGCGCTGTTTCGGGTAGCCAGGAAGAATAATTCCGGGGCGTTCATTTTTGAGATCGCCAAGTCCGAGATGGGCTATACGGCTCAGCCTCCGGCGGAATACTCAGGTGTCGTGCTCGCGGCCGCGATAAAGGAAGGCTACAGGGGCCCGGTATTCATCCAGGCCGACCATACCCAGGCCAACGCCAAGAAATACGCGGAGAATCCGGAAAAGGAAATAGAGACGCTTCAGGCGCTTATCGCCGACGCGGTTGAGAACGGTTTTTACAATATCGATATCGATTCATCGACCCTGGTCGATCTTTCTAAATCGGATATAAAGAAACAGCAGAAGGCCAATTATGAAGTATGCGCCAAGCTCACCCAGTTCATCCGCCGCATCGAGCCCAAGGGCGTGACTGTTTCCGTAGGCGGGGAGATCGGGGAAGTCGGGCATCAGAATTCTACTCCCGAAGACCTGCGCGCGTTCATGGAAGGTTTTAAGGAGAGGCTGCGCAAGGGCTTGATCGGTATCAGTAAGATATCCATCCAGACCGGCACCTCCCACGGCGGAGTGGTATTACCTGACGGTTCGATAGCCCAGGTGAAGCTTGATTTTGACACGCTTAAGAACCTCTCCGCGCTCGCCGTTAAGGAATTCGGCCTGGGCGGAGCGGTCCAGCACGGGGCTTCTACACTGCCTTCAGACATGTTTAACAAATTCCCTGAAGTAGGGACTGCCGAAGTCCATCTGGCCACAGAATTCCAGAATATGATCTTTGACAGCAAGCATTTTCCCGCGGAATTAAAGGCCAGGATATACGAATGGCTTAAAACGAACGCCGCTAATGAAAGAAAAGAAGGCGAGACAGACGAGCAATTTTTCTATAAGACCCGTAAGAAAGCTCTTGGGCCGTTCAAGAAGGAGATCATGTCCCTGTCTCAAGCCATTCGTGACGCTATCGCGGCGGATATCGAGGCAAGGTTTGAATTTTTATTCAAGCAGTTACAGGCTGTAAATAATAGAGAGGTCGTGGATAAATTCATCGCTTTAAAACGCGTGATCGTGCGTAAGAGAAAAGAAGGGGCGGAGGTAGTGCACGACGGCGAAGGCGCGGATTAAGTTTCGCGCGCTCTATCAGTTTAAGGAGAAAAATTATGCGTTCGGACAAGGTTAAAAGGGGTTTAGAGCGTATCCCGCATCGCGCGCTTTTGCACGCTACGGGCCTGGGCAAAAAAGACCTGGATAGGCCGTTTATCGGGGTGGCCACGTCGTTTACCGACTTGATACCCGGCCATGTGGGGATGCGCGATTTTGAGCGCTTTATCGAGCGGGGGGTATGTTACGGCGGCGGGACTCCTTTTTTCTTCGGCATTCCCGGCATCTGTGACGGTATCGCGATGGGTCATCTGGGGATGTGCTATCCTATGGCGTTACGGGAGCTCGTGGCCGACACTATAGAAACGGTTTGCAACGCCCATCAATTAGACGGTATTGTCTGTCTGACTAACTGCGATAAGATAACCCCCGGTATGATCATGGGCGTGGCGCGGTTGAATATCCCGGCGATAATCGTGACAGCCGGGCCGATGATGGGCGGGCATTTTAATAAGAGAAGGTTAGCTTTTGTGCATGATACTTATGAAGCGCTGGGCCAGGCTAAGAAGGGCCAGATCTCCGCGGAAGAATTAGCTTGTGTTGAGATGGAGGCTTGTCCCGGAGCCGGATCATGCCAGGGGTTATATACGGCAAACACCATGGCTTGTCTTACCGAGACGATGGGAATGTCTCTTCCCGGCTGCGGCACAGCTTTGGCGGTTTCCGCCAAGAAGCGCCGCATCGCCCAGGCCAGCGGCGAACGCATCGTGGAAATGGTAAAGAAAGACATAAAGCCGCGCGATATCATGACCAGGAAATCCATTGAGAACGCTATTGTCGTGGATATGGCATTAGGCGGCTCAAGCAATACGGTCCTGCATCTTATGGCGATCAGCCATGAACTTGGGCTGGACCTGTCCCTGGAGACTTTCGACCGGATCGGTAAGAAGACGCCGCATATTACGAATATCGAACCTGCGGGCGAGTATTTTATGGAAGATTTAGAATACGCCGGAGGCATCCCGGCAGTGCTTAAGAGATTGAAGGGTAAATTGCATAATGTTAAGACTGCCAGCGGCCGGATGATCTATGATATCGCTTCCGAAGCCACGATTTACGACGAGGATGTTATCCGAACGGTTGACAAAGCTTATCATAAACAGGGCGGGATCGCTGTTTTGTCCGGAAATCTTGCTCCCGACGGGGCAGTGGTTAAACAGGCGGCAGTTTCCCCCAAGATGATGAAGTTCCAGGGTAAGGCTAAGGTTTTTAACCGCGAAGAAGAAGCGATGAAGGCGATCCTCGCGGGTAAGATCAAAGGCGGGGATGTGGTGGTTATCCGTTACGAAGGGCCCGCGGGAGGCCCGGGGATGCGCGAGATGCTCGCGCCTACCGCGACCATCGTAGGCATGGGCCTGTCTGAGTCTGTGGCTTTGATCACGGACGGAAGGTTCTCCGGCGGCACTAAGGGCCCTTGCATCGGGCATATTTCTCCCGAGGCCAGCGCCGGCGGGCCGATAGCCATTTTAAAAGATAACGATATTATTTGCATCGATATACCGAACAGGAAATTGGAAGTTAAATTAAGTGGCGCAGAGATCAGGAACAGGTTTAAAGGATGGAAGGCTGTCCCGCCTAAGATCAAGACGGGGTATCTATCCCGTTATCACAGGCTGGTCAGCTCGGCGGATAAAGGAGCGGTTTTAAAATGACAGGAGCGCAAATATTACTTGAATCTTTAAAGCGCGAAGGCGTGGATGTGCTCTTCGGTTATCCCGGAGGCCAGGTCCTGCCCATACTCGATAAGATATACGATTCGGATATCCGGTTCATCCTGGTGCGCCACGAGCAGGGCGCAGCCCATGCGGCGGACGGGTATTCCCGCGCCACCGGCAAGGTGGGGGTGTGTCTGGCCACATCCGGGCCCGGGGCGACCAACCTTGTTACGGGTATCGCCAATGCCTATATGGACTCTATACCTATGGTAGCGATAACCGGACAGGTAAAGAGCTTCCTGATCGGCAACGATGCTTTCCAGGAAGCCGATGTTACCGGCATCACCCGGCCCATCACCAAACATAATTATCTGGTTAAGGACGTCAAGGAACTAGCCAGGATAGTAAGGGAGGCTTTTTATGTCGCCTCTACCGGCAGGCCCGGCCCGGTGTTAATAGATATTCCCTCGGATGTGCAGATGCAGGATACGGAATTTATCTGGCCCGAAGAAGTGGTCATGCGGGGCTATAAGCCGACCATCTTCGGACACCCCGGGCAGATAAAGAAGGCCGCTAAACTGATAAGCGAAGCGAAGAAGCCCATTATTTACGCCGGCGGCGGGGTCATTACATCCGCGGCCCACCAGGAATTAAAGGAGCTGGCCGAAAAGATCAAGGCGCCGGTAGTGATGACCATGATGGGCCTGGGCGCTTTTCCGGGCACGCATGAACTTTCACTCGGGATGCTCGGTATGCACGGCACAGCTTACGCTAACCATGCCATAATGAATGCCGATCTTATTATAGCGGTAGGCGCGCGCTTTGACGACCGCGTGACCGGCAGGCTTGATGCCTTTGCCCGTAATGCCAGGGTAATACATATTGATATCGACCCGGCGTCCATCAGCAAGAACGTGAATGTGGATATTCCGATAGTCGGGGATGCCAAGAACGTGCTGGGACAATTGCTCCAGGAAATAAGCGCGCCTTCCGATACCGAGGAGTGGTTTAAGACTATCAATGCCTGGAGGAAGAAGCATCCGCTTACCTATAAAGACGGGGGCAAGATCAAACCCCAATATGTAATAGAGCAGCTCTATGAAGCCACCAAGGGGGATGCGATCATCGCTACTGAAGTAGGCCAAAACCAGATGTGGGCCTGCCAGTGGTATAAATATAAGGATCCGCGTTCATTCATATCCAGCGGCGGACTGGGCACAATGGGCTTTGGCCTGCCCGCGGCAATGGGGGCAAAGGTCGGCTGCCCGGATAAGACGGTCATTGATATTGCCGGGGATGGCTCTATCCAGATGAATATCCAGGAGTTAATGACTTGTGTCGCTAATAAAATAAACGTGAAGGTGGCGATACTGAACAACGGATACCTGGGCATGGTAAGGCAATGGCAGGAGTTGTTCTATAAGCATCGCTATTCGCAGACCACGCTGCATAATCCGGATTTCGTCAAGCTCGCGGAAAGCTACGGGGCTATCGGTATACGCGTTACCAGGAAAGAGGATGTTCGAGCGGCCATCGATAAGGCCCTGGCCATAGATAATACCGTGTTTATTGATTTTCACATCGAACCTGAGGAGAACGTATTTCCGATGGTACCGGCGGGCGAGGCGATAGATAAAATGATAGGCGGGCTGGCATAATGAGGCACACGATAGCGGTTTTAGTGGATAATAAGTTCGGGGTACTGGCGCGAGTGGCGGGGTTGTTCAGCGCCAGGGGCTATAACATCGCCTCTTTAGCGGTGAGCGAGACCTTGGACCCGGCCGTATCCTATATGACGATAGTGGTGGAAGCCGAGGATGAACGCGTGCTGGAGCAGGTTAAAAAACAGCTCAACAAGCTTATCGACGTGATCACAGTCACCGATTTTACCAAGAAAGAGCATGTCGAAAGAGAATTGATACTGGTCAAGGTCAGTTATTCGGCTAAGGAAAAGGCTAAGTTGGAAAGCCTGATAAGCAAGCACATCGCCAAGATCGTCTATCATAAGGGTGATACGGCGATCGTGGAGGCGGTAGGCGACCAGCATCAGATCAAGCAGCTGCTTGAAGCGCTGGAGCAGTTCGGTATCAAGGAATTAGCCAGGACCGGCAGGATTGCGATAGCCTAAGCGAAAAATTCCGGGCAAGGCAGATCAAACAGATCATTAATTAAGGAGGAGAAAATGGCAAAGGTTTATTACGATAGCGACGCGGACTTGGGGATCTTAAAAGATAAGACTATAGCGATCATCGGATACGGCATCCAGGGGCGCGGGCAGGCATTATGCCTTAAGGATTCCGGATGCAGGGTAGTGGTTTCTGAGATGGAAGGCACGGTTAACTTTGAACAGGCTAAAAAGGACGGTTTTACTCCGGTCTCGGCCGCCGAAGCCGCTAAAGCCGCGGATATCATCCAGATCTTGACCCAGGACCATGTCCAGGCCAATGTATACAAGGAAGCGATAAAACCGAATTTAAAGAAGGGCAAAGCGTTATGTTTTTCGCACGGGTTCAATATCCGCTTTAAACAGATCAAGCCTCCGAAGAACGTGGACGTTTTCATGATCGCGCCTAAAGGGCCCGGCGCGCTGGTCAGAAGGATGTATGAAGAGGGTAAAGGTGTTCCTTCCCTGGTGGCTATATTCCAGGATGCCACCGGAGAGGCGTTGAAACTGGCATTAGCTTACGCTAAAGGTATCGGCGCCACCAAGGCCGGGGTCATCGAGACTACCTTTGAAGAGGAGACCGAGACCGACCTTTTTGGCGAGCAGGTGGTTTTGTGCGGCGGGGTAACCGAACTTATCAAAGCCGGTTTTGACACCTTGGTCGCGGCAGGATACCAGCCGGAGATCGCCTATTTTGAAGTATTGCATGAATTAAAATTGATCACCGACCTGATCCAGGAAAGAGGCATCGCCGGAATGCGCCGCGGTGTTTCCAACACAGCCTGCTACGGGGATGTTACCCGCGGGCCGATGATCATTACCGCTAAGACGCGCAAGGTAATGCAGAAGATCTTAAAAGAGATAAAATCCGGAAAATTCGCCCGTGAATGGATTAAGGAAAATGAGACCGGCAGGGCTAATTTTAACCGGTTGTTAAAAGAAGGCGATGAACATCAGATTGAAAAAGTCGGAAAGCAGTTGAGAGAAATGATGCCATGGATGAA
>JAQTUY010000026.1:11880-15873 GCA_028707105.1 Candidatus Omnitrophota bacterium
GGGGAACAGGCGCCGGGGGCTTCGCTTAATCCCGGCGAGAAGATGCAGATCGCCCAGGCCCTGGCGGATTTGGGAGTGGACGTTATTGAAGCGGGGTTTCCCATCACCTCTAAGGGCGACTTTGATTCCGTCAAGAGTATCGCTTCTTCCGTTAAGGGGTGCGCGGTTTGCGGGCTGGCCCGCGCCGTAAAAAAGGATATTGACGCGGCAGCCGAGGCTCTAAAAAGCGCCAAACACGGCCGCATCCATGTATTCCTGGCGACGTCCAGGATCCATATGAAGTATAAGCTTCAAAAAACTCCGGATGAGGTATTCAAGCTGGCTGTGGATATGGTCCGTTATGCCCGCGCTCTCTGCGATGATATTCAATTCTCCGCGGAAGACGCCACTCGCACCGATAAGGATTTTCTCTTCAAAATAGTCGAAGCGGTCATTAACGCCGGGGCTTCTACCGTGAATATTCCCGATACCGTAGGTTATTCCGAGCCGCAGGAGTTCGGGGAATTGATCTCTCAGATCATGGAAAACGTGCCTAATGCCGGCAAGGCTGTGATCGCCGTGCATTGTCACAATGACCTGGGGTTGGCGGTAGCTAACTCCCTGGCCGCGGTCAGGAACGGCGCGCGCCAGGTAGAATGCACCATTAACGGGATAGGCGAGCGGGCGGGTAATGCTTCCCTGGAAGAGATCGTGATGGGAGTAAAGACACGCAAGGATATCTATGGCGGGGTGGAAACAAAGATTAAGACCGAGCATCTGTGCAAGATCTCGCGCCTGGTCAGCAGCCTGACCGGCTTTGCCGTGGCGCCGAATAAAGCGATAGTCGGTTACAACGCCTTCAGGCACGAGTCCGGTATCCACCAGGACGGGGTCCTGAAAGAGCGCTCTACTTATGAAATAATCCAGCCGCAGGACGTGGGATTTACCGGTTCAGGGCTGGTATTGGGAAAGCATTCCGGCAGGCATGCCCTTAATGAGAGATTGAAGGCCTTAGGGTTTGTTTTAACGGCCCAGCAGCTGGACAGCGTTACCACGCGTTTTAAGGCCCTGGCGGATAAAAAGAAGAATATATTCGATGAAGACCTGGTAGCTTTGGTCGAGGATGAGACTATTTCTATCCGGCCCCTCTGGAACCTGGAGAGCTTTGTGATCCATTCCGGGACCGGCATAGAGCCGTTAGCTGAGGTTAAATTAAAGAGCAAGGGCAAGACTTTGAGCGCTAAATCTTCCGGCGACGGCCCGGTCGACGCCTGTTTTAAAGCGATAGATAAGATCACCGGCACCAGGGGCGCGCTGCAGGATTACCGTATTGAAGCGGTAACTTCCGGTAAGGACGCGATGGGTGAAGTGACCTTAAAATTAAAAGCCAAGGGTAAGGTAGCTACTGCCCGGGGCTCAAGCACGGATATTATCGAAGCCTCGGTCAGGGCGTACATCAATGCCCTTAACAAAATAGAGAGCCTCTAAAGATCTCACGATGGATAAAGAACCCGGCAGCCTTATTTACGGGCTTTTAGGTTATCCTGTCAAGCATAGCTTTTCTCCTGCCATGCATAATGCCGCATTTGGCGCCCTCGGTATCAACGCGCAATACCGGCTTTTTGAGGTAAAACCCCAGGACCTGGACAAATTCATGGGTTCATTACAGCAGGAAGGGATCTCCGGGCTAAATGTCACCGTTCCCTACAAAGAAAAGGTATTGGAATTCGTGGAGCTTGACCGGGAATTTGCGTATTTAAAGCAGCTGCGCGCGGTCAACACCATTGTCGCCGGTTTCGGGCCATTGTGGGGGTTTAACACCGACGTGCCGGGTTTTTCCAGGGACCTTAAAGAAAATATCAATCCTGCCGGGAAGAAGGCCGTGATACTCGGAGCCGGAGGCGGCAGCCGCGCCGTAGCCTACACTCTTGCCCGGGAGCAGGCTAAAGAAATAACCGTCTGCGATATAGATACCGACAGGGCAAAGGGGCTGGTGGAAATGATAAAAAGCATATTTCCTTCCTGCCCGATCAGGTTTGCCGAAGGGATCGAACGGCTGGATATCGTAAACAAAGATATACTGATCAACGCAACACCCGTCGGGCTGAAAGATACCGACCCGTGCCTGGTCAAACAGGAAATGCTGCGCCCCGGGATCTTTGTTTACGACCTGATCTATAATCCCGCCAAGACAAAATTACTTGCGCTGGCAGAGTCTTGCGGCTGCAAGGCCTCCAATGGGCTGAACATGCTTTTATACCAGGGGATGCTGTCTTTTACTAAATGGACGGGAAAAGAAGCTCCTTATGAGGTCATGCGCCAGGCTCTCTTAGACAGCTTATCAGCTCTTTAATTTAGAGGAGTTATGACAAGTCCCCGCTTTAACACCGACACGCGTAATATTCTTATCATCGTCGCCTTCGTATTTTTCGCCTACTTTAATGCCTTAAGCAATGGATTTGTCTGGTTGGACCAGTTTCAGATCGTGGATAAGGGCCTTATCGTAAGCGATCTTCAGGGCGCGGCCAAGGTCTTTACCACCAATATGGTTTATCAGTTCAAGTCTCTGGCCGGAAAAGGCGATTATTACCGGCCGCTTATGAATATTTCGTTTTCGGCGGATCATTTTCTCTGGAAGCTTGCTCCATTTGGGTATCATTTGACCAGCATCTTGCTCCATCTTTTGTCGGTGTTACTGGTTTATCGGATCTTCGCGGTCTTGTTAAAAGAAAGATCCGCGGCCCTGCTGGGTTCTCTATTATTTGCCGTGCATCCTGTATTAACGTCTGATGTGACCCTGATCTCGGGACGGGCCGATCCGCTCTGCGCGGTGTTTTTTTTAAGCAGCCTTTACCTTTATATGATTGCCGGCAGCGGATCGTCCGGGCGCAAGGCGGCAATACTAAACTTGTTGGCTTTAGCCTGTTTTTTCTGCGCCCTCTTAAGCAAGGAAATGGCGATAACCCTGCCTTTAATAATAAGCGCGTATTGGTATTTTTTTCAGCGTGATCCCCCCGGTTCAAAGGCCGGCAGCGGCAGGATACAACGGGCCCGGCTATTGCGCGTATCGCTTTTCTATGCCGTGGCATTATTCTATCTTGTTTTAAGGGTGGTGATAACGCATGGGGTAGGGGCAGGCCTGCCTCCCTTTAGGGGTGATTTTTACCGGACTGCTCTGGCCATGGCCAGGGTCATCTACGATTATCTGGGGTTGCTGGCTTTACCTGTTACCTTGACGGTATCAGACGCGGCGAGGGTCTATGATTCCCTAGCTGACCCGCAGGTACTGGTTTCTTTTGCCGTTATCGCGCTGATTTTGCTCCTGGCGGTATTGTTCTGGAAGAAACGCAGGGAGGCCGCATTCGGCATATTATGGTTTTTCCTCGCGCTTATACCGGTATTAAATATTATCCCGGCCAGGCATTTCCGGGCTGAGAGGTTCCTCTATATACCCTGCATCGGGATCTTCCTGCTTCTGGCGGTTTTCCTCAGGTATTTATTGAAGGATGAGCGGCGAAGGAAAAGGGTGATAGCCGGCGCGCTTATCGTGATATTTATCTTGTCCCTGCGCACTATATGGCGCAATATGGATTTTAAGGATGACCTTACCCTTTTTACCCGGACGGTCAGCGTTTCTCCATATTGCAATGAGGCTCACCTGATACTCGCCAACGCTTATCTGAAACAGAATAATTTAGCCGGGGCGATAAAAGAATATAGCGAAGCCTTGTCGCCCAACGTGGAATATATCACCTATAAAAGTTACTATGAAGCCTACAATAATCTTGGCCTGGCATTTGCCAGGTCGGGCTACCTTGATGCCGCGATAGAGGAGTTTAAAGAAGCTTATAATATTTGTCCTGATTGCGGCGAAGCCGCGGAAAACTTAAAACTCGCCTATTCCAAGAAAGAGGGACTAAAAGGAGAAAAACCGAGATGATCGAAGCTTTATTTGTATTTGTCCTGGGCGCCGTAGTGGGAAGTTTCCTGAATGTCTGTATTTACCGCATGCCG
>JAQTUY010000152.1 GCA_028707105.1 Candidatus Omnitrophota bacterium
AAAAAGAAGGTGAAGCCGGCAAGAAGATAAATGAACACCGTATCGGCAGGCAGCATCTCCAGGGCCTCGGGGACAAGGTGGAAAAAAGCGCCGCCGATCATGGTCCCGGCGGAAAAAGCGACCAGCAAGAAGAGGACTTCCTGCAACAGCCCTCCCTTAATGACCAGGGCCAGCGCGCCGACGAATGAAAGAAGGCTGACCAAAAAAGTGCTGACTAGGCTATAAACCAGTGCCATCGGAAGCCCCGGGTTAACCCATATTGGGACGTTTGCCCTTGTTGGCTTTTCTGGAACGCCAGGAAAGCTTAGCCCTACGTTTTCTTTTGCCCATTTTTTATCTCCTTAAATGAGGACATAACTTACGGAGAAAAACGACGTAAGTTATACGTCCGAATTTATCCCGCCCAACAATAAAATCAGAGTGGGCGGGACAGGTTACGCGTATGTGCTTAATTGCTTGATGCGCTTAAGCATGTTCGGGTGAGTGCTTAATAACTCCATCAGCTTCCCGCCCAAACCCAGTTTTATTTTTTTATTTTGTATCGCCTCAAGTTCCGCCGCGTCAAGGGTGCCGTTTTTATCCAAATCCAGCTGCCTTAACTCCCGCAATTCATTTATCGCCCGCGAAGGGTCGTTCACAAAAAACGCTTTCAGGCCCTCGGCCTCCTTTAATGTCCCGCTATCCATCTTAGCCGAGCCGTAAACCAGTTTATACAGAGCGCTGGCCAGAGCGCTGGGTTTATTCCCCAGCGCTATTGACCCCCGGTCGGCAAAATACTCCCTGATCCGCGAGGCGTAAAGCACAAGCAGGTTGGTCAGGAAATAAAACAAGAATGCCGCTATGCCGATCAGGGCCGTATTGCCTCCCCTATCGCGGCCGCCGCGCCCGTAAAACAAGGTGCTCCAGGCGATGCGGTAAAGGATCATCGGGATGACCGAAAGCAGGGTGATCGTAAGCATGTCGCGGCTCTTAAGGTGGCTCAACTCATGGCCCAGAACCGCGCGCAGCTCATCCTCGTCTAAAAGGCGCATGATGCCCTCGGTAACACATACCCTGCCGTCGGATAAGCTCCGGCCGAAAGCAAAGGCGTTAGGTATGCCGATCTGAGCAATGCCGATTTTGGGCTTAGGGATCCCCGCCCTCCTGGCCAGCTCTTCCACCATCCGGTGCAATCGCGGATTTTCCTGCGCGGTGATATACTTAACGCGCATGGACCACTCCACTATCTTGGGCCCGATCATATACTGGATGAACATAAAAACCAGGGAAAGGCCAAGGTAAAAATAAAAATTGCTCACCCCCATACTTACGCCGATAACCGTGGCTATGGCGTAAAGAATCCCAAAAAGGACGGTCAGCAACAGATACATCCTTAATTTTAGCATAAACATCTAAAACTTACTCCTTATCCCTAAAAGATCAATATTTATAATAATTCGCGGGTATTGTCTGCGAAATATAGCGTACCGCTTCTATGATACAGATGCGGATAGCCTTCTCCATCGGGGTATTGGCATAAGCGCCCAGGCCCGCGCCCAGGCCCCAGCTTCCCATAAAGCCCATCATAAACCCGCCGGCAATATCCGAAGCCTCGCCCTGGACTCTTGTAGCCGAGAGGACTTCCGAAGTCGCGGTATCGATGATCCGAATATCCATTGCCATATGCGCCTTATTCAGCGCCGCGCCTAAAAGCCCGCCTAAAAGCCCGCTTCCGACCCCGCCTCCGCCGCCAACGCCCGCTGATCCGCCTGAAGCGTTAGGCTCAAACTCGGTAACCGCGGCGGTAACAATTAAGTCCGCCGCTTTAAGCTGGCCTCTCTGGACCTGAGCCCCCTGCTGGACGGCTCCGGATGCCGAGAGTTCCTGCTCCTGCATAATTGCCGCTAATGCCTGCCTCTCCAAGACGCTGAAACGGTTGCTGTTCATCAGGGCGGTTATCAACATCTCACGCAGCCCCGAACCTATCTCTCCGTTAGCCTTGGCCGCCTTAACGTCAAAATCTGCGACCGCGATCCTGGCCTTGGGCCCGGAATAAGGAGGAAGCGGAGTGGCTCCGGCATAATTGTCGACCTGAGCTGTGGGCTGGGTCATAGTAGCGCAGCCGCATAAACTCGCCGCCATTAAACCACAAAGAATAAAAGTGGATATCTTTTTCATTTTATTACTTGCTCCCTTCTTGGGCCATCGCGCTGATAACTTTTCCCGCCAGGTCCTGCCCCGCGTTAGCCAGGGCTTCCCTGCCGCCGGTGATGACATCCGTATGGATAGTGCTGCCTGCCGCGTCAAGGTAAGCGATGACTTTACCGTCGGACACGCGGATCACCTTGGCGGTAACATTGGCAAAACAGGAGCGCATGGACGACTGGGGGACGTTCCCGCCCGCGGAAGCTACCGCTTTTCCCAAAACTACGTAGTCGGCATTAAGGTTCTTGCCTAATTTAACCGTATCCGTATCCTGCAGGTCGGCGCGCTCAAACGCCCTGTCCGCCTTGACCTGACCGGAAATGACTGACGGCTCCAATATCTCATAACCGCTCTCCAAAAGCTTTCTGGCTAAAGCTGACTCTACCGTGGAAAGGTTAACATCGCTCATCCACCAGGCTTTCTGGGGGCTCTCGATATTCTGTTCCGCTACCATAAGCAAAAAGGTGGTCTTTCCGCTCTTTGCCGGCGAATTTGCCGTACCCTGGGCGCGTCCGCACCCGACCTGGCTGAACACGTAAAACCCCGCCAATAGCATTGCTAACCAGACAAAAATGAATTTCTTCATTCGCGCCTCCTAGTTTATGTTAGAACGGTCTTTTATGATATCTCCCAAACCCGACGCTGTCAAGGGAAATCCTAGATGATGACCACAAATTCGCCTTTAGGCGGGTGGCTTTTAAAGTGGATGATCAGGTCGGAGGCTTTTGCCCGCCTGACTTCTTCAAATTTCTTAGTCAACTCCCTGGCGACAACAATATCCGCCTCTGCGTAAATCCCGGCTATGTCTTCCAGCGTGCTTAAAATGCGGTGGCAGGATTCATAAAAGATCACCGTACAGTCCAGCTCCTTTAATTCACGTAACCTCTTGGCGCGGCTGAACTTTTTGTTCGAGAGAAATCCTTCGAACAGGAAGCGATGCGCGGGTTTACCGGAAAGCACCAGGGCGTCAATAAACGCGGCCGGGCCGGGAATGGCGGTTATGGGGATATTGTTCTCAAGCGCCATGTTGATAAGGTTATATCCGGGATCAAGGATGCCCGGGGTGCCCGCGTCAGAGATGACCGCGACATCCTTACCTTCCTTAAGCAGGGTGATCAGATACTCGCCCTTAGTCAGGCGGTTATGCTGGTAGTAGCTGGTAGTCGGGGTCTTTATCCCGTATTCATCCAGAAGAATACGGCTGTGCCGGGTATCCTCGCAGGCGACCAGGTCCACGCTCTTCAAAACTTCCAGCGCCCGCAAGGTGATATCTTTTAAGTTGCCGATGGGAGTTGAAACGATATATAACATAAACGGGGTCAGACCTAATTTTTACCACGTAACGGGGTCAGAAAAATTAGGTCTGACCCCGTTATTTATTCTACCGTAACGGATTTAGCCAGATTGCGAGGCTGGTCCACATCGCAGCCGCGCTTGAGCGCTATATAGTAAGCGATCAACTGCAAAGGAAGAACCGTGACCAAAGGAGAAAAGAACTCGTCGGTGCGGGGGATATAGATGACCTCCCCGGCCAGGTCTTTGATCTTATCGTCCTCTTCGCTGGCGATAACGATTATTTTACCGCTGCGGCTGCGGATCT
>JAQTUY010000027.1 GCA_028707105.1 Candidatus Omnitrophota bacterium
CCCATAATAAAACAAAGCTTGCGGTCATTGATCAGGAAAAAATCATAAAGGTCGCCGCCGACCTCCTTTGCCGGTTCCATAGTGGCGAAGATATCGAATTCTTTCCTGCTCGGAAAAGCCGGGAAGATCCTGGGCAACATGCTGGTCTGGATCTCGTGGGCAATTTTAAGTTCGCTCTCGATGCGCTCTTTGGCGGCGGTGGCCGCGGTCAATCTCTTTATGTAATCCTTGAGCGCCACCTGCATATAACGGAAAGCGTCGGCAAGTTTGCCCACTTCATCGCCCGTTTTGATGCTGGGCACCACGGCATCAAGATCGCCCGTACCGATCTCCTGGGCCACAACAGCCATCATGCTCAGCGGTTTAGTTATCGACCTGGAGATCGCCATGATGACCCCCACGAGCAGCAACATGCCGGTACAACCCAACAGAGCCACCCTCTGGTTCAGCTTGCGGATATCGGCAAGAAACTCATCCTCCGGGAAAAGGACTGCCAGGGTCCATCCGGTCGACGGGACCGGCACATAATACATCAAACTTTTTTTGCCCCTGGCAATGGATTTAAAAGAAACCAACCCCGACTCACCTTTTATCATCTTTCTGCCTATTTCTCGTAATGCCTTGTCATTGCGCTCCTCAGCTACGCCGAAGATCGACTCGTTCATTATCAGGTCTTTGACATTATGGGTAAGTATGGCCCCGTTCTTTGATATTAAATAGGCATCACCGGTATCCAGGACTTTTATGGATGAAACTATCTTGGTGAGCCATTCCAAGGAGATATCCACGCATATAACACCCTTGATCTTCCTGCCATCAGGAGTGTTTTCGTAAAAAGGGACTGAATAAGTGGTCATCAGGATCTGGTCAAAATAAGGCTCGCTCCAATAAGGCTTATTCAGCTCACGCGGGATCTGATACCAATCATCATGAAAATATCGATCGGAATCATCGATCCCTATCCAATCCAATACAAGGCCATGTTTTTCCTTATTATAATAAGGGGCCCAATAAAGGCTGTTCTTATCGAAAGCGTAAGGCTCAAAAGCGATCCCAGCTCCGAATATTTCGGCATTGTTAAGCACGGCCATCTGCAGCAGCTCCAATACCTTCCCTCTATCTAGATCCTCACTCTTAAGCAGAAAGGCTATATTGTCAGGCACATCTTCCACCCCGTATAAGACGGACTCTATCTTGTTTACAATGCGTAAAGCGAAGTTCTGGGCGTTCTCCTCGACGTGCTTACGGATCATCTTTTTTGAGAAATTATAGTTAAAGAAAAAAATAGCAATGAAGATAAGCGCCGCGCTTCCGGAGATAAATAAGACAAGTTTAAAAACCAGGCTTGGTTTCTTGAACATTTTCACTGTTGCCCCTTATAAAATAAATTAAAATCAGGGATCTCCTTGATCAAGCCGCCCTGCTTGAGCTCCGCGGCTGTATTTTCATAATCGCCCTTATTCAAAACGCCGACCATGTGGTTCTTGTCTGTCGGAAGAATAATATCCTGCATCCTTTGCAGCATCCATTTCTGGTGCACCCGGTTAGCGGAAAGATTGGCTTTTTTCATATATTTTAGCACGATATCCAGCGCCTCGTCCTGATGGTCAAAAGCATATTGCCATCCTTCTAATGACGCTTTTACAAAAGAGGCGCCTGCCTGCGGGTCTTTAGCATAAGTTTCGTCAAGAACATAGATCCCGTCCTCCGGGAAATTAAGCCCGTACTGATCAAAAAAGAACACGGTCATCTCATCTTCATTGATCCCGGAATTTAAAATAGTATGGTATTCGTTATACCACGTTGCCGAAGCCGCATCGGTTCCGCCGGCCAGAAAAAGATTTACCGTATAAGACTGCGGGATGATATTTACGTCAAGGTTATATTTCTTTAAAAAGGCCGCTGGCTGTATCCGCAGATCCCCTTCCCAAAGGCTCACCTTTTTATGGTTAAGATCCTCAGGTTTTTGGATACCGCTGCTTTTTCTGGTTACCAGCATTAAAGCTGAACGCTGAACGATCTGCGCGATATTTACAAGCTTTACGCCATCGTCACGCTCCTGCAGCGCTGAAGAAAGCCAGACCACGCAAAAATCGGCTTTGCCGTCTTTAAGCAGCCCAAGAGGCGAAGTGTCCGGCCCGTCTTCCAAAATGACGACATCAAGGCCGTATTTTGCGTAAATACCCTTTTCGTAAGCGACATAATATCCGGCAAATTGCGCCTGCGGGCTCCACATGGGGATAAAAGAAACCTTCTTTAACGCCGTTTCCCGGGCATAAGCAGATTGCCGCGGCCCAAAAGTTATCCCTGCCGCTAAAACACATAATAATATATACGCTATCTTAGATAAACGCATTAAAATCCTTCCAGAATGACATACGCGGCCATAGATATTATCCTCTCTTACGCGTAGTGCGGCGCAGCGCCTTAACCATCCTCTCATACGCCTGCTCTGCCGTGCGCCCCTCGGTAAGATGTCCGGAGCATACCGCGGCATACCCTTTGCGGTTCTTGATCTTGAACAACTTTACTTCCAAGTGGCCTATCTTCATGGCTCCCTCCAGATAAAGATACGCTATAGATATCTTTCGATCTTCTTGAGTATCTTAGCTGCCGCGTCTTTATCGTAACTAACGCCTCCCACGCGCACTTCCACTTTTGAGGAATAATCCGTCACCTTCTTAATATCTATCCATATATCCTTACCGTCGGTATATTCGCTTTTCAGCTGGGTCACCTGGGCTTCGGAAGTCTCCTTAATGATCTTAAGCTTAAGAGCTGCCAGCGCCCGCTCGGAAGCTTTTACCGCCTTTTCATAAGGAACATTATAAACTTGGGTTAATTTTCCCGAAAGCCATACGGCTGTTCCGGCCCCGCCGGCAGCCGCCCCCGCCAGCATAGCGATACAGCCGCAAGCGCTGACTAAAAATAAACATCCCACGACAACACAGAAGAATCTTTTGACCATATCAAGCCTCCTTACAATGGGCCAGAGAAAACTGGCAATATACACAACTATCTTTCGGGGCAGGCGCGGCCCCCTCCAGATTCCTTTTCGCCTTGATGAGCGCGCCTTCCACCCAGGAATTATTACCCTCCAGCGGTTCAAGCAGAAGCTCAAAAGAAAGCTTCCCCCCGGCAAATCCTTCCTCTTTATTGACCTTAGCGAAGAGAAAATAACCGGTCTGGGATACCTTGTATTTATTCTGCGTCAACAGCCACTGGTATATCTCCATCTGCCGCCTGTATTGATCATAGATCCTATGCTCTTTGGCGCCCGTGGCTTTATAATCCACTACTATCAACTCGCCTTGCGGGTTTACCCAGACATCGTCTACCGCGCCGTAAACCCAAAAATCGGTAACTTTATGATGAAACCCCACACCGGTGAAATTATGCCGCCAGGTATCGATCTGCGGACATTTATAGGGGATAAGATCAAGCTTATATTTACGGATGATATCGTGGGCGCTGCCGTTTTCACGGTGGATATCAAATTCCTTCTTCAACAGGGAGTCAATAGCGGAGTTAATGGTATATGGGGCCGGCGGCGGGCGTTTAACGCCCTTCTTCATATCAAACCAAAAACAACGCGGACAATCCAAAAAAAGCTCTAATTTTGAACGGGATAATTTGATCATAATCTGTTATATCCAGTATTTCTCCACCCAGTAGTCATACTCCCCGACCCATTCATTCCTGCGCTTCTGGATGACCTTCTTAAATTGCTCCTTCAATTTCTCGATATTGCCTATCTGGTCGGGATAGGCCCTTCTATCCTTAATATCTAAAGCCATTCTTTCTCCCAATTCGTAAGCGGCATCCATCGCCTCCTTATTGACCGGGACGCGGGCGGATACGCCGCCTGAATACTGCGCGCCGCAAATATTGGCAAATTGACTCAGATAATCCAGGATGGGAGCGTCTTCCCCGCTCCCGGAGGTGATCACCCCGGCCATATATTTACCGAGAAGCCGCTTACAATGAATAAAGTGGGTGCAGCGGTCAAAAAGCGCCTTCATCGCGGCGGTAACCTGGTTGATATAATTAGGCGAAGCCAGGATCATCCCGTCAGCCTCAAGCATCTTTTTTACTACTAAGTTAATATCGTCTTTTATGGCGCAATTACCCATATCTTTATGGCAGGAGTCGCAATGGCGGCAAAATTCAATTTTTAAACCATGGAGTTGTATTACTTCCGATATGACATCATGGTTGGTAGCGCACCCCCTCAAAACTTCCTGCGCCAGGAGATAGGTCAGGCTTCTTTCCTTGCGTGGGCTGGAAGAAATAAGCAATATCTTCATGTTATCACCCTCCTATAAGCCGCTAAATATCCGTTTCAGAAACATTGTAGCATAACTTCCGCGCGGTAAACAGAACTTTAAAATGAGCTTCTGGTCGCCCGGATATATCTCATCCGCCAGGGGCTCGACGCTTAAATTTGCCGGTTTTACGATCGCTTTACGCTCGAAAGGCTTAAAAAACGCCTGCCTGAGCTTCAGCTTATTGAACATCGGCATTTTAATACCATTATCCTGCAAGACCCGCGAATATATTACCCTGACGATCTCGTCCTTTATCTTAAGACCGGCTCCGGGCATCGGTATATATACTTTATCCAGATAGCGTAAATTCGTCGGATCTACGGTGCTATAAAAGAAATATTCCCCCGCTGCTCCGCGGCACGGCCGCAATTGTTCCGGCAGGACAGCTTTTAAGAAACAGCGCAGCACTTCATTCCAAAGGTAAGATTGATAAGCGGAAATATACGTAGAAAGCTCGTTGCGGGGCATTTTTTTCAGTTGTTCCAGTAACCCCGCCGGCTTACGAATCAGGGTATCGAAAGCTTCAGCCTCTGTCCTTGTTTTGGCGTGCTGACGGCAGGCTTTCCAGTCTTTCCAATACTCGACAAAAAGCCCTTTGCGCCGCCTTTCTTCTTTCTCATCGTTAGGGTGGACAGAGGTAAGGTATATCTTGAGGGCTCCGTTAAACTGCTGCTTCAGGAGCTTTTCGGCTAAAAATCCCTGACGGCTGTCAAACGAACCGAAACGCTGGTCGTCAAAATAATTAGGAAAGCCGCAAGCGGATATATTTTTTAACTCATCCTGCGCCCCGGTAATATCGCCGTTTCCAAGCTTTCTGGCCGTGACTTCAAACCGGTTATCCTGGATAAGGTCCGGCCCCATCGGACGGCGCATATACCCGACAAATCGCAGCGAATAATTCTCCTCCTCTAAAGATAATCGCCGGGAAGATCTTACAGTGATATATTGGGTGGTAAGGGCATGACGGTCTTTCCGGCCGCCATAAGAGAAATCGCGGAAAGGAATATCCAGTTTTCGGGAAAGCTCCTGCAATAATTCTACTGTATTACGCAGCTTCTTTTGAAGGGAGTAAACTCCGAACGCGCCGGCTTTAACCAGCGGTAAAGCGGCTACCTCTTCGACCCTGAAATCTTCCGGACGGACTTTTATTTTAGGGTTCACTAAAAATTAACCGCGAGCAAGCCGCGGTCTAATAGTTCTGCGCCAGGACCTCATAAAAAGACTGCGGGTGCCTGCAGGCCGGGCATTCATTAGGGGCTTCAGTCCCCTCAAAAACATATCCGCAATTGATACAATGCCATTTTACGGGCGCCTTCTTCTTAAAGACTTCGCCGTTGGCGATATTCTCTATCAGCTTCCTGTAACGCCCCTCATGGAACATCTCGACCTTGGATATCTGGTCAAATGACTTTGCCACCTCGGGAAAACCCTCATCCCTCGCGGCCGCGGCAAAATCCTTATAAAGAGCTGACCATTCCAGCTTCTCTCCGGCGGCAGCCGCCTCCAGGTTAGCCCGGGTGTCTTTTATGGACCCGGCAGGATAAGCCGCCGTTATCTGGACCTCTCCCCCCTCCAGATACTTAAAGAACACCTTGGCGTGTTCTTTTTCGTTCTCGGCGGTCTCCATAAAAATATTAGCTATTTGTTCGTAGCCCTCCTTACGCGCGGCGCTGGCGAAATAAGTATAGCGGGTCCTCGCCTGTGATTCGCCGGCAAAAGCCGCCAGCAGGTTCTCTTCCGTTTTTGTCCCTTTTATTGATTTGGCCATTTTTAGCTCCTCCTTATTCCAGGTGCTGTATTATAAACGCAATATCCGCTTATATCAAGATTTTTCAGCTGCTTAATTTAAAAAACTTCAAGCCCTCAAACCAGGCCAGGCTGGCTATCGCGCTCAATAAAGTGATCAACAGGTCATCCGGGTGCAGGACGGAGAAATGAAAAAGCCCGCGCAGCGCGGGAACATAGATCACCAGGGCCAGCGCCCCTACCGCCCCAAATACCACATACCAAAGCGCTTTATTTTTACTTTTGATGATCCAGATCAAATTCTTAGACCAGGAAAGATTAGTCATGATCATCATGATATTGGCGAACACCAGAGTTGTAAAAGCCAGTGTGCGCGCCTGGAATTCGTCCTTCTCGATATACAGGGCAAATACATACACGGCAAATACAACCGCGAGAACGCTAACGCCCTGCAGCAGGCTGAAAATAAACGTCTTCCTGTTAAACAATGACTCACTAAGGTCCCGGGGCGGCTTTTTCATGATATCCTTATCTTCCGGGCAGGCCTCGAACACGGTCGAACATGCCGGGTCGATAATAAGCTCAAGGAAGGCGATGTGAGCCGGCAAGAGCGGGATCGGCAGGCCGAATAAGACCGGCAAGAAAGACATCCCCGCGATCGGCACATGAATAGCAAAAATATAAGCGATCGCTTTCTTTAAATTGTCGAATATCCTCCTGCCTAGCTTAACGGCATGGACGATCGAAGAAAAATCATCATTCAACAATACCAACTCCGAGGCTTCACGGGCGACATCCGTGCCCCTCTCACCCATAGCAATGCCGATATTGGCGGATTTTAACGCCGGGGCATCGTTGACCCCGTCCCCGGTCATTGCCACTACCTCCCCGTTTGCCTTCAGGGCGTTAACAATAGCCAATTTTTGTTCAGGGACGACCCGCGCGAAAACATTAATGGCTTTAATATGTTCCCGCAGCTGCAAATGGTCCATTGCCTCGATCTGCGTCCCGGTTATGTAGCGGTCAGGATTTTTCAAGCCGATCTGCCTGGCAATATGCGTGGCTGTGCCGGGATAATCTCCGGTTATCATGATCACCCTTACTCCCGCCCCATGCGCTTCTTTGATAGACGTGGGAACCGTTGAACGCACCGGATCAATAAACCCAAGTAAGCCGACGAACACAAAAGTAAAATCATGCTGCCAGTCGGGAAGATCGGTTTTTTTAAAGACAGCTTTAGCCACCCCCAGGACGCGCAGCCCCCTGCCCGCCATCTCTTCTATGTCCTTCATCAACTCATCCTGCCGGGCCTTGCTGAAATGACAAAGGTCGCCTATAGCCTCGGGAGAACCTTTTGCGGCGATGACAAAGTTCTGCTTATCGGGAGACTCCCAGGCGTGTGATAACGCCAGAAGCTGCTTGGATAAGGGGTACTCCCGCACCAGCCTCCAGTTCTTATGAATATGCTCCGAATCCCATAAATAGAACTCGCCCACATGTTTGACTTCTTTTTCAATGGGATCAAAAGGGTCTTTCTGGCTGGCTAATATGCCGAATTCTATCAGGTCATGAACTTCCTCCGGCAGGGGCTTGGAATCTTTAGTATCAATATCATAGTATCTGCCCTTCACGCAAAGAGTGGCCAGGCGCATAGCATTAAGAGTGAGTGTTCCGGTTTTATCGGTGCACAACACCGTGGCCGCGCCGAGGCTCTCGATGGCGGGAGCGTGGCGGGTTAAAACCCGGCTTTTAGAAATACGCCAGGCTCCCATAGTAAGGAATATCACCAAAACGACCGGGAATTCTTCGGGAAGCATAGCCATGCTCAGCGTCAGCCCCGAAAGAATACCATTAAGCCAGTTTCCCCTGGTCAATCCATAAACTATAATTACAAGCAGGCAAAGTATTCCTCCGGCAATAGAAAAATTACGCACGATCTTCGCTGTTTCTTTCTTCAACAGGGTATCTTCTTGGCGAATATTCTGCAGGGCTTTGCCGATCTTGCCCATTTCAGTATGGCTGCCGATAGATGTTACTTTCGCCATACCCCGGCCCTGCACTACCAGCGTACCGGAATAAACAAAAGGCAGGTCATCTCCCCCGGGACGCTTAACCGCATCATCGCCGTTCCATTCGCCTTTGCGCACAGGCATGGACTCTCCGGTCAGTAAAGACTCATCTACCGAAAGGTTAGAACAGGATAATACCACGGCGTCCGCCGGAACGCGGTCCCCTTCCTTAAGGATAATAATGTCATCTTTAACTACTTCCCTGCCGGCGATCCTCTTTTGCGCGCCGTCCCGGATGACCAAAGCCCTGGGGCTGGAAAGGTCGCGCAGGGCCTCCAGAGTCCTTTCGGTCTTGCGTTCCTGATAAAATGTTATGCCCACCACCACAAAAACAAAAGAAAGCAGCATCAGCGCGTCTTTAAGCTCACCCAGCGACATATAGATCAGTCCGCTGCCGAGTAATAAAAGCAGCATCGGCTCCTTGACTACGTGGAAAAATATCGCGAAAATACTGCGTTTTTTCTGAGAAGGAAGCTCATTATAACCCTGTTCCCTGATCCTGGCAGAAGCTTCTTTTTCCGAAATCCCCCTCATCTCCTGTAATTCTTTTTCCGCCAATATCATATTATTTTACGCCCTTCTTAGTATGCCCGCTTCTTTTCTTATGATGTTTCCAATATTCTATTAATACGGGCAAAAGCGAAATCAACATTATCGCTATTATGACAATAAAAAAATTACGCTGGACAACCGGCATATTCCCGAAATAATACCCTCCGGCCATAAAAACGGCCACCCAGAGCAGCGCTCCCGTAATATTGTAGGCCGCGAACTTAAAATAACTCATCTTACCTATGCCGGCCACGAAAGGGGCGAAGGTACGGACTATCGGGACAAACCTGGCCAGGATAATAGTCTTGCCGCCGTGCCTCTCGAAAAATTTATGGGTACGATCAATATGCTCTTGATTCAAAAAACGGCCTCTGCCATGCGCTATTATCTTTTCTCCAAAAAGGTTCCCCAAGGCATAATTCACGGTATCCCCGATCATGGCCGCCAATGACAGGGTTATAAATATCCCCGCGATATTAAATGAGCCTATCGCGCACAAGGCGCCTACCGCGAAAAGCAGGGAATCCCCGGGTAAAAATGGCGTGACCACCAAGCCTGTTTCGCAGAAGATAATCATAAAAAGCAAAAGATAAGACCAATTACCCCAATCCTGGATCAGGATATTAAGGTACTTATCCAGGTGCATGATTAATTCAAACAATCCTTTGATCAATTCCATGGCCTAAGAGGTTGATAATTCAGTGGGTTTTGGTTATCGAGGAAGGCCCGTAGCAAAAAACTAATGCCCGGTTGGCCGGCCGGTATTAAAAACCTGCTTTCCGTCTTTGTTATTGTAAAAGGACGCGATTTATTTGTCAATCGATTATTAATGATGGTGGTCCAGGCGCCGGTGGTCTAAATGCTGGTGGGGATGGACGTGCGCCCGGCCCTTATGCCTGTGGCTGTGGATATGCACCAGATTATTATCGCGAAGCAGCTCTTCGTCTCCCAATATCTCATCCGGAGAGCCGCGGCGGACTATTTTCTTTTCCTGGCTGAAGACATAAACAGTATCGGCTATCTCTTCGACAATGTGAAGGTCATGAGTGGAGCTGATCACGGTCTTGCCGGAATCTCCGGCCTGAACCAGCATATCGATAATATGCCTTGTGGTCAAAGGATCAAGCCCGGCTGTCGGTTCATCCAATATTAAGACATCCGGGTCTATCATCAGCGTGGAAGCTATGGCGACCTTCCTCTTCTCGCCTATACTTAACTGATGCGGCGCCCTGTCCAACAAGCCCCGGATACCCAACAGCGCCGTTAATTCATCCAACCGCCTGTTGATCCGCTCCCCGCCTATCCCCAATTGCAGGGGGCCAAAGGTTATATCCTCTTTTACGGTCGGACAAAATAACTGGACATCGGGATTTTGAAAGACCAGCCCCACCTTTTTCCTGAAATCCGCTGAAAAACCCTCATCGCTAAAAAGATCTTCTTTTAATTCACGGCCGAACACCCTGAATTCGCCCTGATCGGGGAATATCAGCCCGTCAAGCATCTGCAATAACGTGGATTTACCCGAACCGTTCGCTCCGATGACCGCTATTTTTTCACCCTGCTTCACGTTTATATCGATACCGCATAGCGCCGGGTATTTTCCCAGATATGAAAAATAAACGCCTTTTAATTCAAAAACCGCGTCGCTCACATTGACCTCATTTACGCTCCGGGCCTGTATTGCAGATAACATATCGCGCAGGAAAAAGTAACGGCCGAGATCAACCAGAACCAATCTTTGTATCCCGAACGGAAATCATCCAATACGCGCGCCTCCCCGCTATATCCCCTGGAAAGCATCGCCTTATATACGTCTTCATTCAAATGATAAGAGCGTTTCCACAAACCCGCGATATTCCAGGCTACCACCCTTTGCCCCTTCTTTACCGAAGAGATTGATCCCACCCTGCTCTTGATGGCCAGATACGTATTCTGCACGATCTCAATAAACAAATAAATATACCTGTAGCACATCCCTAAAGTCATAACGAATACCTGCGGCACGCCGAATACGCGTAATACCCTCAAAAGCTCAAAATGCCTGGTGGTTAATACCAGAAGTATACATAAAGATACGCTGGTTAAAACGCGCATAAAAAAGAATCCCGCGCTGGCGATCCCCTGACGGGTGATATGCAGCATTATGCCCAAGACCCGGAAACTTGCTACCGGCTCGCCGGGAGTGAACACGCTGAATAATGCCGGCAGGGCGATAAAAAGAGAAAATAGCGGGATAAAAACCCAGGTCCGCTTGAGAAAAAAACCCAGCCGTATCGAAGAGCAAGCCGCGAGCGCCAGGCAAAAGGCATAGAGAACGATCAAAAGGTATATCTCCCTGATGAATAAGACCGCCAAAAGCAATGAACACACGCTTAAAACCTTGAACCGGGCGTCACGCGCCTGCAAAAAACCCCGCTTGAGCGCATACTCTTCGGCAAATACCGATTCGCTCACGAAAGAAAATGCCCCGATTAAGGAATGTTCAATGAAATCCCGCCTTTTCACGCGCGCTCTCCCTGAATTTTACAGGCCTCTTTACACGCCCCGCTGCCCAAATATTCCCCTGCCATATATGAACTGCGGGTATAGGGGCTGCTTTGAATATGCGAGAAACCAAACGCCTTGCCCTGCGCCTTATAATAATCGAACTTCTCCTGGGCAATATATTCTTTAACCGGATAATGCTGCCTGCTCGGAGAAAGATATTGGCCGATACTCAAAAAATCGCAATCAAGCAGACGCAGATCCTTCATCACTCCGATCACCTCTTCCTCGCTCTCCCCTAAACCCAGCATGACCCCGGATTTTGTCTTAAGGCCCGGATCCAATTCCTTGATCCGGCGTAATACTTCCAGCGAACGCGAATAATCGGCGCCCTGGCGCACTAAGCTGTAAAGTGAAGGCACGGTCTCAACATTATGGGCGATTATGTCCGGACGGGAATTCACGACAGCCGCCAGGGCATCTCCGGCAAGCCTGAAATCCGGTATCAATAATTCAATGGCCGCCTCAGGCGACTTCTCGCGTATACTCAAGACCGTATCGACATACATCCCCGCGCCGCCATCGACAAGGTCATCACGGGTAACACTGGTGATAACAACGTGTTTGAGCCCTAATACCTCGACTGCCGACGCCACTCTCCGCGGCTCATCCGGGTCCGGCGGCAAAGGTTTACCCTTCTTAATATTACAAAAACTGCACATCCGCGTGCAAGACTTTCCCAGGATCAAAAAGGTCGCCTCGCCCTTGTCAAAACATTCCCCGATATTCGGGCACATCGCCTGCTCGCATACCGTTTCCACCTTCAGATCCCGCAAAATCTGTTTCAACGCGGAACACGACTTAAGATTGATCTTCTTATTAAGCCACGGCGGTTTCATATAACGATTCCTCTCCAGGCTTAAAATACGCGTCAAAAACCCCCGCGAAAGCCTGAATAATTTTATCCTCCAGGATATCCTTACCGGGGACGGCCGTCAATTCCTCGGAAAGAGTAGTCACGCTTCCGGCTATATCCACGGGCAAAAACCTGACATACCGACGCACAAAGCCCCAATCAACGCTGCAAGGAATAGAACCATGCTGAAATATCGCATCTCTGTTTCTTTTTTGCGCGTTCCCCCCGATCTTCCGGCCATTGATGACTATATCATATTTCTCATTGGACGCGCTGCAAAGCGGGTGCGGCCCAAATTTACCCCTGTTCTCTCCCGCTTCTACGGCAAAAGAAGCGCGCACGCTTAACAACGCGTAAAACTCGATGAGAAACCGGCAGATCCGGCGGTAAGAAACAAGCTCTCCTTGCGGCTCGCCTATATCCTGCTTGGAACATACAAAACTATAAGTGATCTCATCATGATGGAATAATACGCCGCCGCCGGTTATCCTCTTGGCAGCCTCCACGCCGTCGGAGGCGCAGCGCGCCATATCCAGTTGTTCCTCTGGTTTATGTGAAAAACCGTAAGTAAAAGAAGGTGTTTTCCAGCGGTATAGCCGTAATACGGGAATACCATCCTGCAGATAACGAGAGAAGATCTTCGCGTCCAGCGCCATATTATAAGAGGCGCTCGCCGCGGGGGATCGAATAAGCCTGAATGTATTCATCTTAAGCTTCCTAAAGAGCTACGGCTTCCAGCGCAGATCGGGCTCGCGCGCGGCCTTCACCTCATCCAGGCGCTTTATCGGCATATGCGTCGGGGCTGCCGAAACAGAAGCCGGATCGTCTTGGGCAAGGCGGGCGATCTCGATCATGGTATCGATAAAAGCATCGAGTGTCTCTTTAGACTCTGTTTCCGTCGGCTCGATCATCAGGGCTTCTTTGACGATAAGCGGGAAATAGATCGTAGGCGGATGATACCCCTTGTCGATCAGGTATTTCGCGATATCTAAAGCATGCACCCCGTTTTTTGCCTGCTTTGACGCGGAAAAAACACACTCATGCATACAAGACTTATCAAAAGGCAGGTCATAATAGTCTTTTAGCCGCGCGCGGCAGTAATTAGCGTTCAAAACGGCCGCTTCCGCCGCTTGAGTCAGTCCTTCTTTGCCTAAAATCAACATATAGGCGTAGGCCTTAAGGACAACCCCGAAATTGCCGTAAAAAGGAGCGATATAACCTATGGATTTATGGCGATGATAATCAAGGGCGTAAGTGCCGTCATTCCTGCGGATGACCCGTGGGATAGGCAAAAAATCGACCATGCGCTCGCCTACTCCTACAGGGCCCGCTCCCGGGCCTCCTCCGCCATGCGGTGTGGCAAATGTCTTATGCAAATTTATATGCACCACGTCAAAGCCGATATCTCCCGGCCGGCATTTACCAAGCATGGCGTTAAGATTTGCTCCGTCGTAATACATCAAAGCGCCCACTTCGTGCGCCATGTCCGAGATCTCTTTGATATGCGGGTTGAATATACCCAGCGTATCCGGACAGGTGAGCATTACCGCGGCTACTTCTTTATTCAGGCTTTTTTTGTATTCACCCAGGTCCATGTAACCGTCCGGGCCGGTAGGAATGACAATGACGTCATAACCGGCGATAGCGGCGCTGGCCGGATTAGTGCCGTGGGATGAATCCGGGACGATAACGTATTTGCGCCTCGCCCCCTTATCTTTATGATAGGCGGCGATGAGCATCGCTCCGGTAAGCTCCCCATGAGCGCCAGCCAAAGGCTGCATGGTAAAAGCCACCATACCGGTGATCTCGGCAAGCATTTTTTCGGCTTCGTATAAGACCTCCAGCGAGCCTTGCGCGAGCATCCCGCCTCCCAGAAGCTGCGGAAGCAAGGGATGCAATTGAGAGAAACCATCAAGGTTGGCTATGCGTTCGGTGAATTTCGGGTTATATTTCATCGTACATGAGCCAAGGGGATAAAAATTAGTATCAACGGAATAATTAAGGCGGGAAAGATTAGTATAATGACGGACTACATCCAGCTCGCTTAAAGAAGGCAAATACGTTTCGCTCTTACGGCAATATTTCGCCGCCAAAGGCTCTGCCTTCGGGACATCGACTTTAGCATAAGTGAACCCGCGCCTGCCGTCTTTATGCTGCTCAAAAAGTAGTTTCATAGGACCGCCTCCAGGCTATCGGCCAGATTCCGAATTTCTTCCCTGGTCCTCTTCTCGGTGACAGCGATAAGCAGATAATTATCCATGCCCTTATAGAACCTTCCCAACGGAAAACCGCAGGCAAAACCCTTATCGATCATCCGGTAGACCACTTCATCGGCCGGATGCGGCAGGAGCAGCGTAAATTCATTGAATGTCGGAGAACTGCGCTTTACCTCCACCCCGGGGATACGGGAAAGTATATCCTTGGCGAATTCCGCCTTTTGGTAATTATGCTCTGCCAGCTCTTTAAGCCCTTCCCTGCCCAAAAGCGCGGTAAATACCGCCGCGCGCAAAGCGCAAAGCGCCTCGTTAGAACATATATTAGATGTGGCTTTCTCGCGCCGGATATGCTGCTCGCGGGTCTGCAAAGTCAAAACATATCCTCTCCTGCCCTCGCTGTCGACAGTCGCTCCCACGATCCTTCCGGGCATCTGGCGCACTAATTCTTTTTTCACGCTCATAAAACCCAGATACGGCCCTCCAAAGGATAAAGGTATTCCCAGGCTCTGGCCTTCGCCCGTGGCGATATCAAAACCCATTTCTCCGGGGGTCTTTAACATGCCTAAGGATACCGGATAGACGGAAGCGATCGCCAGCGCGCCGACCTTATGTACCTTTTCAATGACGTCGGTATGGTCGTCAACAGCGCCGAAAAAGTTAGGATTCTGTAATATTACTGCCGCGGTCTTGTCATCAAGATGCCGAACAAGCTCCTCGCGCGAACTCTGCCCGTGCACTACGGAGATCTCCACGAATTCAACAGAAAGGTTGGAAGTATAAGTATAAAGCATGGTGCGGTAGATAAGATTAACTCCGCTGTCCATAATGATCTTATTACGCCCGGTAAACCTGATGGCCATCATCGCCGCTTCGTAAAGCGCGGTCCCTCCGTCATAAAGGGAAGCATTGGACACGTCCAATCCCGTAAGCTGGCAGATCATTGTCTGGTATTCATATATCGCCTGGAGCCAGCCCTGCGAGCACTCCGGCTGATAAGGCGTATACGCCGTATAAAACTCAGGACGACTTACTATCGCCTCGACTGCCGCGGGTATAAAATGATCGTAAAACCCGGCGCCTACGAAATTCACCAGCTCTGTCGCGTTCTTGACGGATAAACGCTTGAGCCCCTGGGTAACCTCAAATTCCGACTTTCCCTGCGGCAGATTAAATGATTTCGGGCGCAAGGCAGCAGGAATATCTCTAAACAACTCATCGATGTTTGAAACCCCGATGGTTTTAAGCATCTGCTTTATATCATCCTGCGTATGCGGAACGTAGCTCATTTAGAGATCCCTTCTAAATAACGTTCGTAGGCGGCACCATCCATCAGCTTCGCTTTCTCAGCTTC
>JAQTUY010000028.1 GCA_028707105.1 Candidatus Omnitrophota bacterium
GACCTGTGAAAAGAATTTTTATAAAGAGGTAGTGGAATTCGCTAAAAAGAATAAGTTGATCGTTATTTCCGATCTTGCTTATTCGGAGATCGCCTACGACGGATATAAGCCTTCGAGTTTCCTGGATGTAGATGGGGCCCGGGACGTGGGTATCGAGTTCCATTCTTTATCAAAAACTTACAATATGACCGGCTGGCGAGTGGGATTTGCCTGCGGTAATCCCGAATTAGTGGGGGCATTAGCCACAGTGAAGTCTAATGTTGACTCCGGCATTTTTACGGCTATCCAGATAGCAGCCGTCGCTGCCCTGGAGGGATCTAATGCCCACCTTGACTCGATGATAAAACTGTATCAGGAAAGGCGGGATACCTTAGTAAGCGGGCTTAAGTCTTTAGGCTGGAATGTTAAAAATCCCAAGGCGACTTTCTATGTCTGGATCAAGATCCCCAGGAAATACGATTCCCGCGCCTTTGCCAAGCTTCTATTAGACAAGGCGGATATTGTTGTCACACCGGGTATTGGTTTTGGCAAATACGGGGAAGGTTATATCCGCATGGCCCTGACTGTTTCCAGGGAAAAAATGCAAGAGGCAGTGGAGCGCTTAAGAAAAGTCCTTTAATGGTGACCTGTTATTTGGGATTAGGTTCTAATCTTGGGGACCGCAGGGCCAATATCGCCAAGGCCCTGGAGTACTTAAAAAACACCAAGGGTGTAAAAATAGAAAAGTTTTCCCGTATTTATGAGACCGATCCGATAGGCGGCCCGCCTCAGGGTAAATTTCTCAACGCTGCCCTCAGGATGCGTACTTCTTTAGCTCCCGCCGCGCTTTTAAAAACACTTAAAAGAATAGAAAAGCAGTTGGGCCGCAAAAAGGCCGTGCGTTTCGGGCCCAGGCTAATTGATCTGGATATCCTTTTGTACGGGGACAAGCTCATTCATACCAAAAGTTTGCAGATCCCTCATCCACGGATGTTTGAACGCGAGTTTGTATTGAAGCCATTGAGAGAGATCGTCTAAAAGGAGGGTAGCTTGTGATCGGCAAGATCGTATCCAACCGCTACAAGATCTTGGAAGAGATATTCCAGGATCCACTCGCCACCCTCTATAAAGCCCAGGATTCAACCGAGAACAAACCCGTCTTTATTCGCTTCCTCAAAGAAAAGACCAAGCAGCGCTCTCTGGAGACATTGCTGCGTTTTAAACGCCTTCAGGAACAGCTCTCTAAGTTAAGCCATCCCAATTTGACTAAAATACTCTCTCAGGGCGAATTCGAGGGGTCAGACTACGTAGTAAAAGAATATTCCGATTCCATCTTGCTCTCAGAGTTCTTAAGCCGGCCCCAGAATATCGGTCAGCCGCTTTCGGTGGATACAGCCGTTAGCATCATCCTTCAGATCTCATCCGCTCTTGACTTAGCGCACCAGAATTCGATACTCCACCAGTCTATACAACCCCAAAGCCTCTTGGTGACTCAAGACCTTAAAACCGCCAGTCTTACTAACTTTGGCTATAATCTTCTCGTAGATATCAGCCGTATCACTGAACCCGATGAGATTATCTCTACCTTTGGATATCTTTCTCCCGAAGCGTCGGGGATCCTGCGTAAACCCATCGACAGCCGTTCCGATATCTATTCTCTGGGCGTGTTGTTTTATCAACTTCTTTCTGGACGGTTGCCGTATCTGGCCCAAGATGTCGCTACCCTTATTCATCAGCATATAGCCCAGAAACCGGATGCGCCGTCTACGGCAAATCCTCAAATACAACCCGTCATTGATAATATTGTTTTACGGCTTATAGCCAAAGATCCTCAAGACAGGTATCAATCTCTTGCCGGGCTGATCGCCGACCTTAAAGAATATCAGAAGCAAAGAGAGGAAGGCAAGAGCATAATAGACTTTGAGATCGCGCGTTCCGATAAACTAAGGCAGCTTACCTTTAACACCCGTCTTATCGGAAGGGATAAGGAATTAGGTCTGCTGAAAGATCTCCTTGGAGCGACGAAACAAAGTAAGGGAAGCCTTTCTTTTATTTTTGGTGAGCCGGGTATCGGTAAATCCCGCCTGGTTGATGAACTCCGCGCCCATGTCCACGGCTTAGGCGGTATCTTTGCCGGCGGCAAATGTTATCAGTTTGAGTTCAGGACACCTTACAAGTTGTTTGCGGAAGTAATCGACGCTTATATTAATAAGGTCAAACGCCTGCCCCAGGAAGAACAGCAGGTTCATATTAAACGTATCAAGGATACACTAGGGGAGTTGGGAGGTGAAGTTGTTAAAATTGCGCCTGCATTAACCGATCTCATAGGTAAGCCTCCTAAACTCATTGACTTAGAGCCCGAAAAAGAGAAGATCAGGTTCTTGATAACTATAACTAATTTCCTTGTTGGCTTATCTACTTCTCAAGCCCCTTTGCTTATATTCTTGGATGATCTGCAGTGGGTGGATGATGGTTCTTTGGAAATTCTGGAGCGTCTTGCTGAAAAGATCTTAAACGCTGCTACTTTGATCATTATAAGTTATCGGGATACTGATGTAGATGAGGAACATCCCCTGATCCGGTTTATAAGTAAACTTAAAGAACAGGGAGCATCTTTTCTGCAAATTCCGGTAAAGTCGTTTTCCCTCAACGAAACCGCTCAGATTACTTGTCAGATACTTCTTGAAAAGCGAGAACGCATCTTGCCTTTGGCAAATGAGCTTCAAGGCAGGGCCAAGGGCAATCCGTTTTTTACCCTTGAACTCTTGCATTCGCTGGTAGATTCGGAGGTAGTTTTTTTGAAAGAGGACCATTATGCTTATGATCTAGACAAGCTAAAGACTACTAATCTTCCTACCACTATAGTAGATGCGGTATTAAAGCGCATGAAGGACCTTTCGCAAGAGCACCTGGAGATAATTTCTTATGCTTCAATAATGGGTAAAGAAATAGAATTCAGGCTTCTTACGGAGCTTACGGGAAAATCTGCCGAGAAGATCGTCACATCGCTGGAAGAGGGTATCAAAAACCAGCTGCTCTTTAGGGATCTCACCGGCCAGGAGAATATTTTCTTCATGCACGATCGCATCCGCGAGGCTTTTTATCAGCGGGTCCCTAAAGAAGAACGTGTCCCTCTGCACCGTCATATCGCCGAAGTAATAGAAGAACAGAGCAAGGATAATATTGAATCTGTTTTATATGACCTGGCGCATCATTTCAGCGAAGGAGAGGTCGAGGATAAAGCTTTGAAGTATGCTATACCAGCGGCGGATAAAGCAAAGTCGACTTATGCCAATACCCTGGCGATAAACCTTTATAATACCGCAAAACAGATCCTGGAAAAGCAGAGTAAAACTCGCACGCCTGAATATGCCGGGGTTATGGAGAGCTTAGGTGAAGTGCAGAGGCTTTCCGGAAAGTTTGATGAGTCGATACAAACCCTTAAAGAATGTGAATCGTTGATCCCGCAGGAAGATAAACTACATAAGGCGCAGGTATTTGCCAAGATGGGAGATACCTTATTTGAAAAAGGTGATATTGATAATAGCGGCCCGGTGTTAGTGCAGGCTCTTTCTATATTAGGAGTTAAAGTTCCGCGTCAGAAGATATTTATTTTTATGTTGGTACCGGTAGAATTTACCATCCAGATCTTCCATATATTATTCCCCAATATTTTCGTTAGAAAGACCTATCAGCATGACCTTAAGAACGCAATAATTGCGCACTTGTTGTATAGGTTAGGTTATGTGTATTATTTTTCAGACGCTATCAAAATGTATTATGTATGCGCAAGAGGATTGAATTTGGCAGAAACAAGGCTCGGGCCCTGCAGGGAGCTGATTCAGTTGTACGCAATTAGCGTTCCCGGTCATTCCACTACCATATTGCCCTGGACATGGCGGGCAGTGCATGACGCAAAAAAAGCATTGAAGATGGCGCAGAAGATACAGGATAAGATCATGGAGGGGGTCGCTTATTCGTATCTTTGTTTGATAAGTTATTTAGTCAATAAGCCGCTGGAGGGGGTCGAGTATGGCAATAAAGGCATAAAGATACTAAAAGGGCTGGGGGAATATTGGATCATGTCTATGGCCTATGCCTTTAGGGATGACCATAATAATTTCATCATCGGAAGATTTCAAGATTCAAAAGAAGGTTTAAAAGAATTTCTTGCCGTTACCAGAGAAGTAAAGAGTCTGCAAAATCTGGGCTGGGCAATGTTCATCCAGGCCAGGATATCATATCTCTTAGGAGACATAGATTTAGCGATAGAAAGCGCAAAAGAATCAATACATTGGCTGCAAGTAAGCCAGGATAAGATGAATGAAGAATTTGCTACCGCTATTTTAGGTTATGCATATTTAAAAAAGGGTGAATATGATAAAGCCATAGAACAAATAGAAAAAGCAATGGTTCTTTTCTGGCGTTATGCGACAGGAGGTTGGGCGGTAGATATATTCCATAAAGGCGCAGAGATCTATTTCGGTAAGATTTTAAATACGCCAAATCTATCGCGTAAAGATAGGAAGTCCTATCTTGGGCATGCTCTATGGTTTTGCATGATGGCTGGGCTGTGGTCGTTTTTATTTCCTGCTTTCCGCGGCTGGAACTATCAAATAAAAGGGACTTACTTGTGGCTTAATGGCAGAAAGAGGGCAGCTATACGTGCCTGGGAGAAAGGCTTAGATTGGCTTAGGACAAATAAGACCAACCCCGGGGGCGACAAATATCGTATTGGCTCTATCTTTCTTGAAGAAGCTAAATTTCTTCTAATGGATGATCCCAAGGATAAAAAAGCCTACTCTAACCTGATAGAGGCAAGGGACCTCTTTACCGAGATGGGCTGTAAATTAGACCTGGATACTGCCAATAAGCTCTTAGAATCCATCTCCCCCGAAGGCATATCAGTTGACTCCCGTCAAGTCCTGACCCAGAAGCGCCATCTGGACAGCTTACTTTCCGTAACCCAGGCCATCGGCTCGATCTTTATCCTGGATGAGCTGCTCCAGAAGATCCTGGAATACGGCCTGAAGGTAACCGGAGCTGAAAGAGGCTTTTTGCTGCTCTACGACCAGGCTAAGAACCTCTCTTTAAAAGTCTCCTCCAACCTGGAAAAAGACCTCCAAGGCCTATCCTTTTCCTATGAGAACTACAAATTATCTCTTGAGCTTATCAATGAAGTCCAGAATTCTAAAGCTGCTGTTATTGCCGGCCAAGATACCGCATCCACTTCTAAGATCTCAAACGAGCTCAAAACCTTCTCTGTCAAACAAGCCATCGCCGTACCCCTGCAGACCCGAGATAAGCCTATAGGTATCCTCTATATGGATAACCGTCTTGCCGGTGGTACCTTCGGCAAAGATGAACTGGAATTAATGAAAGGCTTTGCGGTCCAGGCTTCAGTCTCAATTGAGAACGCTTTCCTGGTCTCAAGCTTAGTTGAACAGGAAAGATTAAAACAAGAGCTAGAGCTGGGCAGGCAGATCCAGGAAAGCCTCCTCCCCAAGGAGAGCCCAGTCATCCAAGGATTAAAGCTCTCCGGTTTGATGCTCCCGGCCAAGGAGATAGGAGGAGATTACTATGACTTTGTCACCCCGGAAGAAAAAACGGGGTCAGACCCCATTTCCCAGAGTCATTCATCTGTAGGTATCGTCATTGGTGACGTCTCCGGCAAAGGAGTAGCCGCAGGCCTGCTTATGGCTATGGCCAAGACCGCCATCCACACCCTCTCCCAGGAGGAAACAAGCCCTAAACAGATACTCCTGCGCACTAACCAGATCCTGGTCAAACACATCGGCGCCCAGAAGTTCATGACCATGCTCTACTTCAGGTATGATACTCAAACCAGGACCTTAACCTACTCCTCAGCCGGACATGAACATATACTTATCTATCGTAGTAACTTACAGAGCCCAAGGGTGGTACCTGAGGGAACGTCCCCTTCGGGACAGCCTAACGTCGAATCCATCATCTCCGGCGGCTTTATGCTCGGGATGGTCCCGGACATCTCTGCCTTCCTGGAAGATAAAACCATCAGCCTAAGCCCGGGCGATAAGATCATCCTCTATACTGACGGTGTCACCGAAGCCAGAAACCCCCAGGAAGACCTCTTTGGCCTTGAGAAGCTGATTGAATTGATCCAAAAACATGGTTCAAAGCCCGCAGAACTGCTTTTAAACACCATAAAAGAGGAAGTTTACAATTTTATCGGCACCAGAGAACAGTATGATGATATCACACTGGTAGTGATGGAGGCAGAATAATATGATCGGCAAGACCGTATCCAACCGCTATAAGATAACCGAAGAAGTCAACCAGGATTCCCTCACTGTCCTGTATAAAGCCCAGGATCAGTCTGAAAACAAGCCAGTTTATATCCAGCTTCTTAAAGATAGAACTAAAGAGCGCCCACTGGAAACCCTACTGCGTTTTAAGCGCGAAATAAATCAGCTTTCCAAGCTCGATCACCCTAACCTGTTAAAAACCCTTTCCCAGGGCGAATTTGAAAGCCAAGATTACATTATCTATGAATATTTTGATTCTAAGCCTCTTCCGAGATACCTCGGCCAGCCGTTGTCGACAGATATCGCGGTTGAGATAATCCTGCAAGTTTCATCAGCTTTAGACCTTGCTCACCAAAACGGAATTCTGCATCAAGCTCTGCAGCCTCAAAGCATTCTCATAACCCAGGACCTTAAAACCGCAAAACTTACCAATTTCGGTCATAATATGCTTATTGATATTAGCCGTATCACCGAATTCAACGAAATCATCTCTACTTTTGGTTATCTATCGCCTGAATCCTCCGGGATTTTGAGAAAGCCCATTGATGCCCGTTCCGACATATACTCCGTCGGCGTACTTTTCTACCAGCTTATAACCGGAAGGCTTCCTTATACCGCGACTGATGTTGCAACCCTTATTCATCAGCATATTGCTCAAAATCCTCCTTCACCCGTGAGTATCAATAATAAAATTCCACCTGCTATAGAGAATATGGTTTTGCGTCTTATCGCCAAAGAGCCCCAGGAAAGATATCAGAGCTTATCAGGTCTTGCAGCTGACCTCAAGGAATACCAGAAACAGCGTAAGGAAGGTAAGGAATTCATTGATTTTGAGATAGCCAGGGGCGACCGTTTAGCCCAGCTTTCCTTTTCTACCCGTTTAATCGGCCGGGATAAAGAACTCGACCTGCTTAAAGGGAGCCTTGATCAGGCTAAGAATTCTAAAGGAAGTTTCTGCACGGTTTTTGGCGAACCGGGTATCGGAAAATCCCGCCTCGTGGATGAACTGCGGGCAAATATTCATTCCTTAAACGGCATCTTCTGCGGCGGCAAATGCTACCAATATGAATTCCGCACCCCTTATAAAGTTTTCTCTGAAACCGTAGATGCTTACATAGAGAAGGTAAAGCGCCTTCCGCAGGAAGAACAGGATGTTCATGTTAAGCGTATTAAAGACGCCCTAGGAGAACTCGGTGGTGTAATCGTTAAGATCGCTCCTGCCATTATTGACCTCATCGGTGAACCTCCTAAGTTGGTAGAATTAGAGCCGGAAAAGGAAAGGATCCGTTTCTTAATTACCGTAACCAACTTTATTCTTTCTCTATCCTTTAAAGATAGCCCCTTGCTTATCTTTCTTGATGACTTGCAGTGGGTAGATGAAGGCAGTTTAGACATACTGGGAAGGTTGGCAGAGAAGATCAGTTCCGCATCCCTGGTTATTATTGCTAGTTACCGCGATACAGATGTAGATATCAATCATCCTCTTGTACAGAATCTGAAAAAGTTGAATGAAAAGAATATCCCTATCGCAGAGATCCCCATCAAGGCTTTTGCCATCAAGGAAACAGCCCAGATGATTTCGCAGATATTGATAGAAAAGGAAGAAAATATGCTGCCCTTAGCGGTCAATCTCCAGGAAAGGGCCAAGGGTAATCCTTTCTTTACGTTGGAATTATTGAGAACATTAGTCGAAGAAAAAATTGTCTATCTTAAAGATAATCGCTACACCTTTGATTTAGCCAAACTTAATGCCGCCAGCTTGCCGGAAAACATCATAGAAGTGGTGTTAAAAAGGGTGGAAGCTATGCCGGAGCAGGACCTTCAGGTTCTCTCTTATGCCTCGGTCATGGGTAAAGAGATCAATTTCCAGCTTTTGACTGAATTGATCCAGAAACCTTTTGATGTGGTATTGAATTCCATTGAAAACGGGATGCACAATCAGCTTATTTACCGTGATATTACCGGAAGAGAAAATATATTCTTTATGCATGATCGTATCCGCGAGGCATTTTATCAGAGGGTTCCGGCGCAAGAAAAGGCGCCTTTGCACAGACGCATCGGCCAGGTCATGGAGGAACGGGCAAAGGGGAATACTGACCCCGTTTTATACGATCTGGCTTATCACTTTACGCAGGGCCAACTTGAAGAGAAAGCCTTGGAATATTCTATTCCGGCTGCGCATAAGGCTCAGAATGCTTATGCTCAAAATCTGGCGATAAATCTTTATAATGCCTCTAAACAAATCCTGGAAAGGCAAAACAAAACCAATAGCGCCGATTATATTGGCGTATTGGAGAATTTGGGCGAAGTTTACCGCTTGGCAGGAAAATTCGACCTATCCTTAGCTAACCTTAAAGAAGCCGAAGGGCTCATTCCTAGGGCCGATACTCTGCGCAAAGTTCAAGTCCTCTCTAAGATGGGGGATACCCTATGGGACAACGGTAAAGCAGAGGAATCGGCTAAAATATTAGAGCAAGCGTTAAAAGTTCTGGGAGTATATATTCCCAGGACAATAATGGAAGTATTCTTAGGTATAAACGTCCAGTTTACTACCCAGATGCTGCATACAATATTTCCCAAACTATTGGTAAGCGGTGAATATAAAGAAGACACGCGCAAATTATCAATTATAAGAATATTCAGCAGGTTGTTCCATGCCTATTATTTCAGCGATATGAACAGGACTTTATACTATTTTCTGCGCTGTCTAAATCTTGCCGAGAAAATAGGGCCCTGCCCTGAGCTAGCTTATTCGTATATATCAGCAGTGGGCGCGTGGGGGGCATTCCCTTGGTACAGACGTATAGAGAGGGATTTTAAGAAGGGGATTGAGATGTCGCAAAAGCTCAATGACCGGATCCGGGAAGGCACCGGATACGGTTATTATTCGTGCTTTGGGTGCTACATACGAGATAAGGGGATCGAGGGTTTGTCTTATGCCCAAAAAGCAGTTAGCATATTGAAGCCATTGGGAGAATATTGGGAATTGGGAGTCGGGTATGTTTTTATTAATTTTAATAGTTTTATAACCGGTAATTTGCAAGAGGCTTTAAAGAGCGACGAGGAATTCATTCAAGTAATGAAACAAGCCGATGCCTTACAGCCGTTAGGCTGGGCTTTGTACCACAGAGCGTATTTATCATCCATGATCGGAGACGTATCGGATGAATTAATAGAGGATATTAAAGAGAGTACCAGGTTAATGATCAAGACCCGCGATAAAGCCAATGAGGCGTATAGTTTATCGATATTGGCGTATGCTTATTTGCAGCGCCGGGAATATGCGTTAGCTAGGGAAACCATAGAGAAGGCAGTTCCTATGGTCGATCGCCTAAAAGGTCCGTGGTCGTTTGATATTTTTAACAAGGGAGCGCAGATATACTTGGAAACAATTGCGCAGAACCCGGGGATATCTTCCGAGCAGAAGAAAGCATATCTTAAGCGCGCCGCTTGGTATATATTCCGCGCCAGATTTTTTGCTTTAACTTTTCCTTATCTGATTGGTTGGACCTGCCAGGGCTGGGGTACTTATCTGTGGTTAAGCGGCAAGAGGAAAAAAGCGGTTAAAATCTGGGAAAAGGGTATTAAGTTCCTTCGTGAGAAGACCAAGGATAAATATCGCCTAGGGTGTGTTTTGTTAGAGGAAGCCACATATTTGCTGCAGGATAATCCTAATGATAAAAAAGCATTGGGGTATTTATTAGAATCAAAGGAGCTCTTTATAGAGTCTGGATGTCAAGTCGAGAGTTAAATATGGCTTTGTTAGTTATGATGATACAATAAGTTACAATACGAAGGGGTGGTACCTTGGGGAACGTCCCCATAAAACTGCGCTTGACAGTCAGGTATGTATAAAATATACTCAAGTTAATAAATAGTATCCTGAACCGTTAATTGGAGAGTGCTGTGCAGGGCAAAACTATAGCCAATCGTTATAAAGTGATTGAAGAAGTCAGCCAGGATTCCGTGACCACGTTGTGTAAGGGTCAGGATATTGTCGAGAATAAGCCTGTTTTTATTAAATTTTTAAAAGACAAGGCTAAAGAGCGGCCGTTGGAAACTCAGCTTCGTTTTAAGCGTGAACTAGATCAAATATCCGGCTTGAATCATCCTAATCTCTTAAAAGTATATTCCCATGGCGAATTTGAAAGCCAGGATTACGTTATTGATGAATATATTGACGCCAAACCTCTTTTGACGTATCTGGGGCAGTCGCTGCCGATAGATTCAGCGGTTGAGATGATCCTGCAGGTTTCATCTGCTCTGGATGTCGCGCATCAAAATGGTATTCTGCATCAGGCGCTTCAGCCTCAAAATATTTTCGTGACCCAGGATCTTAAAGTCACGAAACTCGCCAATTTCGGTTACAATCTACTTATCGATATTAGCCGTATTTCACAAGCCCAGGAGGTCATTTCTACTTTTGGATATTTTTCTCCTGAATCATCAGGGATATTGCGTAAACCTGTTGATTCGCGATCTGACGCCTACTCGCTGGGAGTAATATTTTATCAGCTCATAACCGGACTATTGCCGTATCGCGCCCTTGAAGTCTCGACCCTCATACATCAACATATCGCCAAGGTTCCGGAGCCGCCTTCTAAGGTCAATCCGGATGTCCCCGCGGTTATTGAGAATATAGTCTTGCGGCTTATCGCCAAAGACCCCCAGGACAGGTATCAGAGCTTGAATGGCCTTATCGTTGACCTTAAAGAATACCAGAAACAAAAAGCAGAAGGGAGGTCTTTGGTCGATTTTGAGATTGCTCGCTTCGATAAATTGAAGCAGCTTTCTTTTTCGACAAGGCTTATAGGCAGGGATAATGAATTAAATCAGCTTAAAAGCCTTCTGGACCAGACTAAACTAGGCAAGGGTAATCTTTCTTTCGTCTATGGTGAGCCTGGAATAGGTAAATCAAGATTAGTGGATGAGCTGCGTGGGCATATCCATGGCTTAGGAGGGCTTTTCTGCGGCGGCAAATGTTACCAGTATGAATTCCGCTCTCCCTATAAGGTATTCTCAGAAGCCATTGATGCCTACATTGAGAAGATCAAGCGCCTTTCGCATGAAGAACAACAAGGCCATATTAAGCGTATCAACGACGTTTTGGGGGATTTGGGGGGAGAAGTCGTCAAAATAGCCCCTAATATCACCGATCTTATCGGACAGCCGCCAAAACTTGCCGAGCTGGAACCTGAGAAAGAAAAGATCAGGTTCCTGATCACGGTTACCAACTTCATCATATCATTATCAACCCCCCAGACGCCGCTACTCATGTTCCTGGATGACCTACAGTGGGTGGATGATGGAAGCCTGGAAATCCTGGAAAGAGTCGTAGAGAAGATCCAGAATTCTTCGATGTTGATTATAATCAGCTACCGCGATACAGACGTAGATCAGAACCATCCTTTGGTTCAGCTTATCAAAAAGCTCGCGGATAAAAAGCTTTCATTTTTGGAAATGCCGGTTAAGTCTTTTTCGTTATCCGAAACTGCCAAGATGGTAAGTCAGATACTTATTGAGAAAGAGCAGAATATATTACCTTTGGCCGAGGAACTACAGGAGAGAGCTAAGGGTAATCCGTTTTTTACCTTAGAACTTCTGCATTCTCTCGTCGACTCAGAAGTGGTCTTTTTAAAAGATGACAGGTATACCTATGATCTGGGAAAGTTACAGGCCGCGAATTTACCTACCAGCATAGTGGACGCGGTATTAAAGCGCATGAAGGACCTTGGCGAGGAAGAATTGGAGATAATTTCTTATGCTTCCATAATGGGCAAAGAGATAGAATTTAAGATCCTCACTGAGTTAGCTAGTAAGCCTGCGGAAAAGATCGTAGCTTCCCTGGAAGATGGTATTAGAAGCCAGCTGCTTTTTCGTGACCTTACCGGCCAGGAGAATATCTTCTTTATGCACGACCGCATCCGGGAGGCTTTTTATAAAAGGGTCCCCCAGGACAAGAGAACACCTCTTCATAAGCATATCGCTGAAGTCCTTGAAGCGCAGAATAAGGATAATTTCGATCTTGTTATTTACGACCTGGCGCATCATTTTCAAGAAGGAGGCGTTGAGGATAAGGCCTTACAGTATTCCATACCAGCGGCCCATAAAGCTAAGTCTTCTTATTCCAATACCATGGCTGTAAGCCTTTATAATACGGCAAAAGGTATACTGGAAAAACAAAATAAAAAAAATACCAAAGAGTATATTGAGGTTTTGGAGAATCTGGGAGAGGTCTATAGGCTTTCGGGCAGGTTCGATGAATCGCTGGAGACGTTAAAAGGCTGCGAATCCCTTATTCCTAGAGAAGACAGGCTGTATCGCGCTCAGGTTTCTGCAAAGATGGGGGATACTTTATTTGAAAAAGGAGACATTGAGGAAAGTTCCAAGGTGTTAAGTCAGGCGCTTGGTGTTGCCGGATTCAGTATCCCCCAGAGTAAGCCGGTGATGTTCCTTACTATGCCCGTATGGTTTACTATTCAGATGTTGCATATGTTGTTTCCGCGGCTTCTTGTGCGAAAGACCACCACTACAGATCAGCATGACATTGTCCTGTCCCATATGTTGTTAAGGCTTACTTATATCTATTATTTCTCAGATCCTATAAAAATGTTCTATACATATTTAAGGGGTATCAATTTTGCCGAAAGTAAAATAGGCCCTTCAGCTGAACTTGCCCATTATTATAGTAATGGGCCGGCAGTTTATTCTACATCTATTCTTCCCTGGTTATGGCGCGCTTTAAGAGATAGTCATTTGGGATTGAAGATGGCACAGGATCTGCAAAATAAGATCGAGGAAGGGCGAGCCTACGCTTATCTTTGTATGGGTATGAATTTAGCGAACGATCCTGATAGGGGCATTGAGTACGGCAGGAAAAGTATCCAGTTGCTGCAAGGAGCAGGTGAATACTGGGAATTGGCGACGGCGTATCACTTCACTTATGATTTTCATCATTATTTAAGCGGCAGGCTGCAGGAGGCACGTAAAGGCAACCAGGAATTGATCGCTATCTGTCGTGAGTCCAAAAGCCTGCAATGTTTAGGGTGGGCGCTGGAGGGACAATGTAAGATAGCATCGCTTTTAGGCGAGATAGATGAGAAGGTGATAGCGGGAGCAGAAGAATCCGCGCAGCTTCTGAATAAAACCAGGGATAAAATGATCGAGATATACGCGATAGCCGCCCTGGGATTTGCGTATATGCGCATAGGCGATAATGCCAGGGCTATTCAGGAGGTCGAGAGGGCGATGTTAGCACATAAGCATTCTCCGATAGGATGCTGGCATACCGAGGTGTTCCCGTTAGGAGCACACATTTACCTGGATAGCGTTATTAATATTCCCGATCTGTCTCCTGCGCAGAGGCGCGTTTATTTAAGGAGGGCGCGTTGGTTTTGTATGATGTCAGCTTTCTGGGGTTTATTATATAAATCTTATCTTGGTTATTCTTATCAGGTCAACGGTACTTATCTCTGGTTGACCGGGCGGAAGAACAAGGCCGTTAAGACCTGGGAACAGGGCATCAAGTTTTTAAGAAAGAAGACTAAAGATAAATATAGATTGGCGTATATCCTGTTAGAGGAAGCAAAGTTTTTGCTTCAAGATAACCCGGATGATAAGAAGGCGTTAGGATATTTAGTTGAGTCAAAAGAGCTCTTTATGGAGGCCGGATGCAAAATCGAGACTTAGACAGGATAAATAAGCTTCTGCAGGGCGCGTCAGGCGCCGGAGGCGATATCGCTTCGCGGGAGGCCTTGACCCATAAGCGCCACCTGGATTCTCTGCTTTCCGTGATCCAGGCGATCGGTTCCATATTTGTATTGGATGAACTTCTGGATAAGATCGTGGAATACGGTTTGCGGGTGACCGGAGCGGAACGCGGCTTCCTGTTACTTTACGATGAGAAAGATCAACAGCTAAGATTAAAACTTAGCCGCGGTCTGGAAAAGGAATTCGCAAGTCTGCCCTTTTCCTACGACAACTATAAGCTTGGCTTGGGGTTTATTAAGGAAGTGGAGAGGACCAAAGAAGCCCTTATCGTAGATCCTTTGAGTTTCTCCGATTCCAAGATCAGCGCTGAACTGAAGAATTTTCAGGTCAAGCAGGCTGTCGCGGTGCCGCTAAAGACTAAAACCAAGGACCTGGGTATTGTATATATGGATAACCGCCTGGCAGGCGGGACGTTCGGCAAAGATGAGCTGGAATTGATGAAATCTTTTGCCGTGCAGGCTTCGGTTTCTATTGAGAACGCCTTTTTGGTGGCGAACCTGATGGAACAAGAGCGCTTAAAGCAGGAGATGGAGCTTGGCAGGACCATTCAGATGAACCTTCTTCCCAGGAGATCTCCTCAAGTCGCTGGTTTCAATGTCGTTGGCTTAATGGCGCCGGCTAAGGAGATAGGCGGGGATTATTATGATTATATGCCGACTTTACACGAACACGACGGGAATAAAGAGCAGCATGTGGGTATTGTCATAGGTGACGTTTCTGGCAAAGGAGTTGCCGCCGGGCTGATCATGGCGACTGCCAAAGCCACTCTAAAAGGGCTTAGCCAGCAGGACTTGACCCCTAAGCAGATACTCTCCCAGGCAAATACGGTTCTTTTTGAATATACCAGCGGACAGAAGTTCATGACCATGCTTTATTTCCGGTTTAAGGAGAAAGAGAGAGTTTTAAATTATTCTTCTGCCGGGCATGAACATATTCTCGTCTATCACAGTGATAATAGGAAGGTTGATTCTATTATGGGCGGCGGTTTCATGCTCGGGATGATGCCTGATATCAATAATTTCCTGGAAGACCATGAAGTTGTTTTCAATTCTGGAGATAAGATCGTACTTTACACCGACGGCGTTACTGAAGCCAGGAATACCGCCGAAGAATTATTCGGTTTACCCCGTCTTATCGAAGTAATATCTAAACATGGTAATAAACCCGCTCAAGAGCTACTTGATTCTGTTAAAGAGGAAGTTTATTCTTTTATCGGCACCCGCGAGCAGTACGATGATATTACATTAGTGGTCATGGAAGCGACGTAATACTCTGCGCTAAACGGTACCTCGCGCTAAGATGCACCTGGCCAAATTGGTTTTGGCCAGTGTTCGCTTAGTAGCGAAAATTGCGCGGGTGTTCGCCTGGTGGCGAAAATTACTTGACGGGGAATATTATTTTTAATATACTAGATTAATATTCCTCGACTAAAACCCAAAAGCAAGGAGGACCTGCCGTGCAAAGGACTATAGCCCTGAACATCAGGGAGCTTACCAGCCCGAAAAGGATCGCCGTTGTCCAGCTCGACGGAATGTTGGATGACTTGACCACCCCCCAGATAGAAGAGCCCTTAGACGGTATGTTCACCCAGGACAAGCGTAAAGACTTCATCATCGACTG
>JAQTUY010000153.1 GCA_028707105.1 Candidatus Omnitrophota bacterium
AGCTTTTCTACTTCCTCTTTAAAGATCCTGCCCCTGTGCTCGTAATCCTTGAACATATCGAAGCTGGCGCACATCGGCGAAAGGATGACGCAATCGCCGCTCGAGGCGCATCCGTAGGCCCGGCGCACGGCGTCGGGCAGCGTCGCCGCTTCCTCCACCGGCACGGCTCCTTTTATATCGCTGGCTATCTTCTGCCGCGTCTGGCCGATAAGGATAAGATTCTTCACCCTCCCGCGCATGATATCTTTCATCGCGCCATAATCCAGCCCCTTGTCGCTGCCTCCGGCAATAAGGATCAACGGCTGCTTGAGATTATTCAGCGCCCAGGCAGTTGCCTCGACGTTGGTAGATTTTGAATCATTGATAAAATCTATTCCCTTGATCCGGGTGACATATTCAAGCCTGTGCTCCAGGCCCTTAAACTCGCGCAGTACCTGTAAAGTTATGTCCCTGCTTATGCCTAATATATCGGCTACCGCCATCACTGCCAGCTGGTTAGCGTTAAAATCCCCTGTTTTTTTATCGTCAAAATACGCCACCCTGGAACAGGCGCCGGCGCCGGCCTTCTTTAAGGCCGGGTCAAAAGAACTCAAAAGGAGATAATCGTTTTCATCCTGGTTCATAAAGACGCGCTTCTTGGCCTGAAGGTATTCCTGCATATCGCGATAGCGGTTTAAATGGTCGCTGGTAAAATTAAGTATCAGCGCGATATGCGGCTTGAAGGTCTTGATCGTTTCCAGCTGGAAAGAGCTTATTTCCAATGATACCAGATCGCCTTCGCGCATCTTTTCTATCTCGCCGCTAAAAGGATTCCCGATATTCCCGCAGATATGCGCCTTTCTACCTGAAGCATTGATCACTCTGCCTATTAATTCGGTGACCGTAGTCTTGCCGTTAGTCCCGGTTATGGCTATTACGCTTGCCGGACAGACCTGCCAGGCAAGCTCCACTTCCCCTATCACCGGGATGCCTGCCGCTCTTGCCCAGACCAGAGGTAAAGCCTTATCGGTAACGCCGGGGCTGACCACCACCAGGTCGGCGCCCTTAATAAAATCTTCGCTGTGCCTGCCCAGCTCCACTTGCGCGCCTTCGCTGATAAGCCGGCGGGCAAGATCGGCAAGCGCGCGGCTATCGGCATTCTCGGTAAGCTTCACCTTTGCCCCCAGGCTTAAGAGAAGCCTGGCGCAGGCCAAACCGCTTCTGGCCAGGCCGACCACAGTTACTTTCCTACCCTTAAATCTCTCTATCTTTTCCATTATCGTATCTTGAGGGTTACCAGCGTAAGGAGCGCGAATAAAGCGGCGAGGATCCAAAAACGCACGATCACCTTGGTCTCGGACCAGCCCAAAAATTGAAAATGATGGTGCAGGGGCGCGATCTTGAATATCCGTTTTTTCCTCAGTTTAAAAGAACCTACCTGCAGCATCACCGAAAGCACCTCGATGACAAACACTCCGCCGACGATCCCGAGCAGCAATTCTTTTTTTATCAGGACCGCGACCGTCCCTAATGCCCCGCCCAGGGCCAGCGAGCCCACGTCTCCCATAAATACCGACGCGGGATAACAATTAAACCATAAAAAACCTAAGGACGCGCCCAATATGGCGGCGCAAAAAATAGTCAACTCCGCGCCCGCCGGAATATACGGTATAAAAAGATAATTGGCGAACTTCGCGTTCCCGGAAACATAACAAAGCGCCGCGAATGTAAAAGCCACCATTATCACGCTGCCGATAGCCAGGCCGTCCAGCCCGTCGGTCAGGTTCACCGCGTTGGAAGAACCCGCTATGACCAGGACGATAAAAAAAAGATACCAAGGCCCCAGGTCCACGACTATATCTTTGAAGAACGGAATATCAAGCTTAGTTGTATTATACCCGTCCAGAAAAAGCGCCGCTCCCAGGAAAAGCCCGAGAGCTATCTGGCCCAGAAGCTTGGCCCGGGCGCCCAGGCCCTTGGAACTTTTACTTTTGAGCTTTAAATAATCATCGGCAAATCCGAAAAATCCCAGCCACACCGTTGACAACATCGCCAGCAACACATAAGTATTGGTCAGGTCCGACCAGAGGATAGTGGCGAGCATCAGCGCCAGCAGGACTAAAAGCCCGCCCATAGTGGGCGTGTTTTGTTTTTGTTTATGGAGGTCGTATAATTTTACGGATTCTTCTTTATCCCTGATGTTCTGACCGACCTTAAGCTCGGTCAACTTACGGATGACCACAGGTCCGAAGACCAGGACAATAAGGAACGCGGTGACGCAGGCGCAGGCCGCGCGGAAAGTTATATACTTAAAGACGTTTAAAAATGATACTACATCGTGCAGGGGGTATAATAAATGATAGAGCATAGTCGGTTTATCAGCGGTTGAGTATTATTTGTTCCATCTGCATCATCCGCGAACCTTTGACCAGGACCATGTCGTCCTTGGAAGGCTTAAGTTTCCTGATAAGCACATCCCTGGCCTCCTTGGAAGAACTACAGGCAAATATACTGGAGGCGCGCATCCCCGCCTTCCTGGCGGCTTCGGCGGTCAGGCGCGTAAAGCTGCCTACCGTTATAAAAACATCACAGATCTGCGCCACCGTCTTGCCGGCCTTACGGTGAAAAGATTCGGCGTAACTTCCCAGTTCCAGCATATCGCCCATAATAAATATCTTTCTTCCCCGGGCTTTAAAAGTGCGCAGGGCCTCAAGGGCTTTTTCAAGTGAAGCGGGATTGGAATTATAAGTATCATCCAGGAAGTTGGTATCGGACATCACGCGCAGGGTGAGGCGGCCCTCCGGAAAAGAAAATTCGGCTAGCCTCGCGGCAATTTTTTCATACTCAATGCCGAATAACCTGGCCGCGCTTATTGCCGCGAGCGCGTTATAAACATTGTAGGCACCGACGGTATTCAGCCTCATTTGGTATTTTGAATTGACCAGGAACTCGACATAGTCATGCCCTCTTTTGATGGCGGAGGCGCGCAGGTCCGATCTGTTCCTTACGCCGAAACCTACGATAAAATTCTCATCGGTCCGGGTCTTGGCGCTGCCCCGCAGGAATTCATCATCCATATTCAGTATGCCGATAAAAGGCGATATCAGGTTTTTTATCACGTAATATTTTTCCCTGTAAACGTCGTTAAAACTGTTTAAGAATTCCAGATGCGAAGGCCCGATATTGGTGATTATCCCGATGTTCGGCCGCGCGATCTTGGTGAGATAATCCACCTCTCCGAAATGGTTAGTGCCTATCTCAAGGACGGCCATGCCGTGCCCTTTATTAAGCTTGAGCAGGGTCATCGGCAAGCCGATCTGGTTATTCTGCGTTCCCGGGCTCTTCAGGACTTTATATTTAGACTCCAGCAGCCAGGCGACCAGTTCCTTGGTCGAGGTCTTGCCGTTACTTCCCGTAACGGCTATCACCGGGGTCTGGAATTTACTGCGGTAAGAATGCGCTATATCACCTAACGCCCTGACCGTGTCATTCACCAGGATGATATTGGCGTTGCTCGATGAGCCGACGCCGGGCAGATGGCGCATTATGATCAGAGTATTGGCCCCCTTCTTGACGGCTTCCTTGACATAATCGTGACCGTCGAAATTCTTGCCCTTGATCGCGATAAAGACATCGCCCTGCCGCACGGTCCGCGAATCGATGGACACCGCGCCCGGGGCGCGGTCTTTTCTTTTTAATATCAGCTTCCCGCCTGTGGCTTCTAATAATTCATTGATCTTAAACATTGCTTCACAACCTCTCTGTCATCAAAGGGCGCGCT
>JAQTUY010000154.1 GCA_028707105.1 Candidatus Omnitrophota bacterium
ATCTCTTTTGCCGGCTGCATCAAGCCCTGGACATTGAGCCCCCTGATGATCGGAAGCGTCTGCGGAAGAAGAGCCATCTGGATCTCCCTTCCCAGCTTCATCTCTTCGGCCATCCTCTCCTTTTCTACAATATCTTCGTGGTGCAGAGCATTATCTATGGTGATGCCGATCTGGCGGCCCATGATCTCCAGGAGTTCTATGTCCTTGCTGGTATAAAGTTGAAGATTCTCTTTTTTGCCGATACCCAGGAGCGCGTTGACCTTATTATCTATGGATACCGGTATAAGGACCTCCAGTTGATTCCGGCTCATAAAACCTAAAGTCTCCTGCCGGACAGATTCAAATTGAGGGTCAGCTTCGACTTGTTCTCTTTCCAGCGCTTTCTGATGCTGGTTTATCCATTGGCTCAAAGTATTATTATCACCTAAGGTTACCCCTGATGGTTTATCGGCATCAGCAAGATTCTCGTAGCTAAGAACACCGGCTTGCATATAGTCAAGCTGGCCTGGCTGCCGGACCAGCACCAGTCCGTTGCGGATATAAAGTATTTCCTGGAGCTCCTTAAATAGGCGCGCGATAACGCTGTTGATATCCAACTCGCTGCCGATCTTCTGGCCGATCTCGGCCAAAACGACATAATAATCATACTTACGCCGCCGGAAAAGATGGTCAATGACAGGCTTTAACTTTTGGTAGTACGCGAGAAAAACGGTCAGCGCTATAGAATCTATGACAATTATCCAGAGCGCGGGTAAATTGGCCATCCAGGCTTTGACCAGGTTATGGATGATAGCCACGGGCATTATGAGCATGGCGATAGTCAAAAGCCAGAGGATCGTTTTATGAATAACGGTATCTATCTCAAAGGCGCGGTAGCGCACGATAGCAAAACTGGCGCATATTATATAGACCAAGGTAAAGGAACTGCCGAAAGGAAAAATATTAATATTAAAAACCGGAAAAAAGTTGGTCGCTCCTCCGACAACACTGATCGCCAGCCCACCGGCTATCAAGGCGGTCTGTTTTTGGGCAACGCCTGTAGCGACAAACAAATGCTTAAACAAGATCACCAATGCGTAGTTCCAGGTAAGCACAAAAAAAACGGTGAAAAACCAGTATATTATCCCGCTGTCCGGATAGAACTTAAAGAACGTCTTGGGAGACAAAGAAGGGATAAATGATCGCAGTGATAATATACCCAGGATAAATATGGTCAATCCCGTTATCGCCGATATTTTTGTGATGATCCTGTTCTTCTTCTTGATAAACTCTTCGGTAAAAACGACCACGAGAATGGAAAGAAATATCGCGGAGTAATTTGCTATGCGGTTATAAATGAGGGCTGAGGCGTAATCTTTAGAAACTGACCAGAGATAAATAAAGAAACTCCAACTGACAAAAGACAGGGTAAAAACAAACCAGCAGATCTTCAGCCTTTCCTTATACCCTTTTGCCAGGACAAAAGAACCCACAATTATACTAAAAATTGAAGCCAGCAGGACACCCAGGGAATAGTATGTCCCCCAATGCCCGCTGATATTCATATCGGGGGTATTAAAAATAGTCATAGCGCCTCCAAATGTATGATCGATCCGGACTATCGGGTAAGATTATACAATAAACTATGCCTTGGGGGTAGAAAAAAAGAGATTTTATTCTGCTTCAAGGACGACCAGGGTTATATCGTCATATTGCGGCTGGGAGCCGATAAAGCCATAGACCTCATCTTTGATCGATTGCATCAATTCTCCGGCGGGCTTTTGGCTGTGTTTCTGAAAGGATTCCTTTAATCTTGTCAAATTGAATCTATCGCCGGACGTATTCTCCGCCTCGGTTACCCCATCGGTATAAAGCAGGACTTTATCGCGGGGCTGTAATTTAATTTCTCTTTCCTCCAGGTAGGTATCTATATCGGCGATCATTCCCAGCATAAATCCTCCGGACTGGATCTCCTCAATCTGCGTAGACCGGTCCCTGCAGATCAAAATATGCTCATGCCCGGCTGAAGAATAGACCAGGGTCTGATCTTGGGGCTGCCAGACAAAATATAGCAGGGTCATGAATTTCTGCGCCTGGATATTCTGATAAAGCATGTGATTAATGCGCATAAGCAGCCGCTTGGGAGCGACATTTTCCTGAGAAAGGGTATGGATGGTAGCTTTGACCATAGACATCAAAAGCCCGGCCGCCACACCCTTACCCGACACGTCTCCGATCACTATGGCTAATTTTCCCTTATCCGGCATGCTCACAAAGTCATAGTAATCTCCGCCGATCTCCTTGGCAGGATGCATCAAACCCTGGACGTTTAAACGCGATACATCCGGCGTCTTTTGAGGCAGCAATGCCATCTGGATCTGCCGGCCCATCTTCATTTCATCTTCCAGCCTTTCTGTCTCAGCTAATTGTTCATAGTGCAATGCATTAAATACGGTGACCCCGGCTTCCTGGCCAAGCTTCTTCAAAAGCTCGATATCCTTAACCGTATATGCCTGCAGATTTTCTTTCTTACCCAGCCCCAAAAGAGCATTGACATCGCCTTTGACCAACAAAGGGACCACTACTTCCACATCGTGCGCCCTGAAACAGGCGGAGGCGTCCTCTTTTATCTTCTCATACCGAGGGTCGAACTCTACCTGTTCTTTTTCTATAACATCCTGCTGAGCGGCAAACCATTGGGCCAGGGTCGTGGCGCAATCGATCTCTCTTATCGAACCCGACATGCATTTCCTTTCCTCATCGCTGAATATCTCCAAAGCAGTGCGCTGCCTTATTCCATTGACCTCCTTGTATCCGCGCCTGCCCATAATGGAGTACTGTTTCCCGTCTTTTGTCAACACATACAAGACGGCATTACGCAGGTACATCGCTTCGCATACCTCGGTCAAAAGCTGGTGAGAAAGGTCCTCGATGCTGATGGTCGTTGCGATCTTCTCGGCCACCTTGCCTAAGATAGTCTGATAGTCGTATTTACGGCGCCGGAAGAAATGGTCGATGCGCGGGCGAAGACGGTTATAATAGGCGACAAAAAGAATAAGATAAACAGTGGCCAACAGGGTATTCACGACAACAACCTGCGATACTGACAGGCCCTTCAGCAAAAATGACATTAAGAGCGCTTCTATTAACGCGGCAGGCAATACAAGCAGGAACACCGTACTTAGCCATAACAGCGTCTTATGAATGACCGTATCGATCTCCATGACCCGGTAGCGGATAATGCAGTAAGCAAGGCTTAAGATAAAGATCGGCACCAATGCCCAGGCTATATGCAAACGAACATTAAAACTAGGCAGCCATTCCGTCCACCCCATAACAAGTATCAAGAAGATTATTGACAGGGATAGAAGCTGTTTTTTTCTCAAGATCAGAGATTCCTGTTTGTATTCCCTAAAGTAAGAAAGGCCGGTCAAGATCGATAAGAAAATATATTTGGCCATTCCAAATACCAATGCATAGGTGAAGCTTGAAGTCTTGTCCCAAACCACGCCTATGTTAGCTAATGCGTATGTACCAATTCTGACGTCGGGTGATATCCAGAGATACAAATTCTCCAGGATACAGATAGGAACCAATAACAGCATAATGCGCTTATTCTTCTCAAATTGGGTCAAGTAGAAATTATAATAAGTTACGCCCATATAAGGCACGATAGTATAACCCATCTTCCACCAGAAAAGTGCCGTATCAAGGTCCTTATAATAATAC
>JAQTUY010000155.1 GCA_028707105.1 Candidatus Omnitrophota bacterium
GAATATAAACAGGTCTTAAGGTACGATTATCATTCGCCCTTAGTCCACCTCCGGCTTGCAGCCTGCTACATCAAAGACGGCTCATTCGATAATTCCATAGATGAAGCTAAGATAGTAGTAAAGCTTGATCCGGACGCTCTTGAACCGCACGCGCTTATGGCCCTCGCCTACTCATTGGAGCAAAAGCTCGACTTGGCTGCCGATGAGTATGAGGAGACCCTGAGGAAGGCTTCGAAGTCTAATCCCGAAAACATCCAGATCCATAAAAGTTTAGGCGAGATGTACTTCTGGCGCAAGAATTTTGACGCCGCCGAGAAGGTCTATAAGCTTATCCTGCAAATATCCCCCAATGACGCGCAGGCGCATTTTTACCTGGGCCTGATCTATGAAGAGCAGGCTAAGATGAAAGACGCGATAGAAGAGTTTAAGGCGGCCATTAAGAATGATCCGAATTACGCCGAGGCCCTTAATTCCCTGGGGTATGTTTACGCTGAGGGCGGCGTTAATCTTGATGAAGCCAAGAAGCTTATCGAGAAAGCTTTATTGCTGGATGTCGATAATGCCGCTTACGTTGACAGCCTGGGATGGGTGTATTTTAAAAAAGGCATGTATGATGAGGCGCTCAAGCATCTGGAGCACGCCGCCGGATTGCTGGATAACCCGGTGATATACGACCACCTCGGAGACGTGTATCTCAAGAAGGGGCTGGCGGATAAGGCTAAAGAGAGCTGGAGTAAATCTTTAGAGTTGGACAAGGAACAGGACGCGGTGCAGAAGAAACTGGAACAGCTGAATAAAACCAAATGACCCAACAAGCGGATAAACAGATCGGGGAATTAGAAAATAAAGCCAGGCAGGTCAGGCGGCTTATTATTCAGATGCTTTCTAAGGCAGGCTCGGGCCATCCCGGAGGAAGCCTTTCGGCGACCGACCTGATCACCTGCCTTTATTTCGGGAAATTCACTTCCGGAAAGCCGATACTCAGGCAAGACCCCAAAAATACCGATTGGCCGGACAGGGACAGATTCCATATGTCCAAAGGACATTGCTGTCCGCTTCTTTACGCCGTCTTATCCGAATGCGGATTTTTCGCGCAGGAGTGCCTCTGGACGCTTCGGCAGTTTAAATCTACTCTTCAGGGCCATCCTGACCGGCGGGCATCGGGAGTAGAGGTGGCCAGCGGTTCGCTGGGCCAGGGATTATCGGTATCCTTAGGGATGAGCCTGGCCGCGCGCATCGACAAAAAAGATTACCGGGTCTATTGCCTGATGGGTGACGGAGAGATCCAGGAGGGCAATGTCTGGGAAGCGGCGATGGCTATCGCCCATTATAAGTGCGATAACGTCTGCGCCATCCTGGATTACAATGGTTTTCAGATAGACGGAAAGGTCTCCTCTGTCATGGGTATCGAGCCCATAGTCGGCAAGTGGCAGGCATTCGGATGGCATACTATCGAGATAGACGGGCACAAGATAAGCGAGATATTAAATGCTTATAATGAGGCCGCCAATACTAAAGGCAAGCCTTCGATAATAATCGCGCATACTATTAAGGGCAAGGGGGTTTCTTTCATGGAGAACATCGCGGATTTTCACGGCCGCACCCCGACGCCCGAGGAAACCGAAAAAGCTCTGAAGGAATTGGCGTAATATGGCTGAACAATTATACCAACGCGATGTTTACGGCAAGGCCCTGCTGGAATTAGGAAGGCAGAATAAAGATATCGTGGTCATGGACGCGGACCTCTCCAGTTCCACGCGCACGTCCCTATTTGCCAAGGAATTCCCGGAGCGGTTCTTTAATTTCGGGGTCGCCGAACAGAATATGATGGCAGCGGCGGCGGGCCTGGCCAGCTGCGGCAAATCCGTTTTTGTTTCCACCTTCGCGATGTTTGCCACCGGGCGGGCCTGGGAGCAGATCAGGAACACCGTTTGCTATAATAATTTTAACGTTAAGATAGTGGCGACCCACGCGGGAGTGAGCGTCGGGCCTGACGGCTCCAGCCATCAGGCGCTGGAAGACATCTCGCTGATGCGGGCAATACCCAATATGAAGATAATCGTCCCCTGCGACGGGCCCCAGACCCGCGAGGCGGTGGCCGCGGCATTGGGCAGCGCCGGTCCTTTTTATGTCCGCCTCGGCAGGGCAAAAGTCCCCACTTTGGAAAATAAAAGTGAATTTAAACTCGGCAAGTCTCAAATCCTTATTTCTGGGTCGGATTTGACTATTATCGCCTGCGGTATCATGGTCCAGGAGGCGCTGCTTGCCGCGCAGTCGCTTTTAAGCGCGGGTATCAAGTGCCGCGTGATAAATATGCACACTATCAAGCCTTTAGATGAGGAAGAAGTCCTGAAGGCAGGGCGGGAAACCAAGGGTATCGTAGTTTGCGAAGAACATACGGTAATGGGCGGGTTGGGTTCGGCTGTCGCTGAGGTGTTGGCTGAGAATTCCCCTGCCAGGGTCATTCGCATCGGCGTAAGAAATAAGTTTGGCCAGTCCGGCGACCCGGCAGACCTGATGCGCCACTATAATCTGACGTCGCAGGACATAGAAAAGGCAGTGCGCAGCTTGCTTTAAGCACGTGTTTGAGAAATTGAAGGTAAAATCCTACGCTAAATTAAACCTTTACCTCGAAGTCCAGAATATCCGCAGGGATAATTACCATAATATCACCACGCTGTTTGAAAAAATAAGCCTCTACGATGAGATCAGTATTAAGCTCCGCCGCGACAATAAGATCCGGGTAACCTGCGATAGCAGGAATGTCCCTTCGGGCGAGGCTAATTTAGCCTATCGCGCCGCTTACCTGTTAAGGCAGGAGGCAGGCCTCGATAAAGGCGCGGATATCCATATCAATAAGCGTATTCCGGTAGCCGCGGGCCTGGGCGGCGGCTCCAGCAACGCCGCGAGCGTTATTTCAGGGCTTAACCGCCTCTGGAAACTTAGGTTTAGCCGGGAAAAACTGCTTTCGGTCGGCTCACGGATCGGTTGTGACGTCCCGTTCTTTCTCTACGATACTTCTTTCGCGCTGGGAACCGGGCGCGGAGATAAGATCAAGCCTGTTACGGGTATCCCAAAGAAGCTCTGGCACGTCTTGATCGCCCCGGAAACGGCGGTATCCACTCCGTCGGTGTATAAGCAGCTGGATAAACAGGCTGCAACGGTTAAAAAGAGCCCTTTAACAGGGTTGACAAAGGCCCCGAATAATGTTAAAATTCTAATCTTGGCGTTGAGAAAAGGCGGCATTGTCCAGGCAGGGAACCTCCTTTTTAATCGTTTGGAAGAAGCGACTTTTGCGTTATATCCTCAGATAAGAAAAATAAAAGATAAGCTTCGTAAGCGCGGGTTAGAGCCGATCTTGATGTCCGGAAGCGGCCCGGCGATTTTCGGGATAGTTTCTTCGCGAAAGGAGGGGGAGTCTTTAGGCAGGCAGCTTAGTAAATGCATCAAGTCGCGGGTCTTCGTTGTAAGAAGCGTCTAAGCTAGGAGGAAATCTTATGGAAATCACTGAGGTTAGGATATTCTTAAAAGATTCTCCGGACAAGAAACTCAAGGCATATGCCACCGTTACCTTTGACAATGCCTTTGTAGTAAGGAATATAAAAGTAATAGAGGGCTCAAGCGGGTTTTTTATCGCCATGCCTTCAAGGAAGATCAAACAGCCCTGCCCTAAGTGCGGTTTTAAGAATGAATCCCGCAGTAAATA
>JAQTUY010000029.1 GCA_028707105.1 Candidatus Omnitrophota bacterium
TATGCAAACCTATTCCATTAAAGCCGTTTACCAGTAAAACCGCGGTTTTGGCGCCCTGGTCAAGCTCTAACTTGGCTATCGGTCCTCTGACCGCCGGCTCAGAAGATTCCGAGGCAATAACCAGGCTGTTCAAGCGATGCAGAAGCTTGGCGGTATTATAATAATGCCGCCTGACAGTGAAAGCCAGGATGATCAATAACCCGGTGATCAATAGCGTGATCCACCCTCCGTCAAAAAACTTAAATATCAACATCATTATAAGCACGGAGCCGGTCAGGAGCAGGCCTACGCCGTTAACTGCCAGTTTCCTGTACCAATTCTTCACCTTTAAACGGCTTGCCCACCAGTGGCGGACCATACCAAGCTGGGAAAAAACAAAAGTGATAAAAACGTTGATACTGTATAAGACAACCAGAAGCTTGACCGACCCCTGGCTGATGATCATAAGTATCAGCGCCAGCCCGCTCATGATCAATACTCCGTTTTGAGTGACCAGCCTGTCGCTCAAGGTAGAGAATCTCGTGGGAAACCAACGATCTGACGCCATATTCGCAAGCACCCCGGGGCCGCCTATAAAACCGGTTTGTGCTGCCACAAAAAGAAGCATAGCTTCAGATATCAGCGCAATAAGAACAAAAGCATAACCAAAGCCTCCCCAGGATGACGTAGCTTGCTCGAAAAGGACCGCGTTTAACGTCTTGCCAGGCTGAAATTTAGCACCGTAGAATAAATATGCGAACATCAAGCCCAGCACTATAAATGACAATGAAACGGCCATATAATTCATCGTCCGCTTAGCAGTCTCTATTTTAGGCTCCCTCAAGACGGATATACCGTTGCTCACCGCCTCTATCCCAGTAAATGTTCCGGCGCCCATACTGTAAGCGCGCAACACGAGAAAGATCATCCCCCAGAAGCCGGTTTGCGCGATAGTATTGCCTATATCTATCCTGGTAGAAGCTGCTACCTGAGGAATACTAGGTAAATGTTGGAGGACGGCGCGCCCAATGATAAAAACGTGAGTAATAAGGAACACAAGGAAAATAGGGACAAGCGGCAATACCGTTTCTTTGACTCCCCGCATGTTCAACAGCATCAAACCCATCATTACTATTATCGCGAAACTGACCTTGTAGGGATACCATTGCGCGGGAAGAAAGCTGAATATCGCGTCCGCCCCGCTGGCGATAGAGACCGTAATAGTCAAAACATAATCTATAAGCAGGGCGCATCCGGATACCATTCCCAGTGTGGGCGATAACAGCTTACTGGCGACAAGATACCCTCCGCCTCCGGCAGGAAAAAGCTCGACTATCTGGGAATAGCTTGCGGTTATGATGAAAATCGTAAGCACGGTGCCCAGAGCGACAAAAATACTTAGGTAGCTATGTATGCCCAGAGTAAGAAATGCTTCTTGGGGGCCGTAACAGGAAGAACTCAGACCGTCGGCTCCCAAGCCCACCCAGGCAAAAAAAGCTACCAGGGTGAGCTTGTGGAAGATCTTGGAGTCCTGATGGTCCCTAGGCTTGCCCAGGATCAGGTCTTTTATGCGCCTGCCAATGGATATTTTAGGTGTCATCAAACTATTTTCTTTCGATTAAAAACCCGCGTCGCTTGCTTTTTTAAAGCTTAACGCGCCGTGCTTGGAATACAGGATAGCGCCGAATATCACCACAACGCATACCGTCATGAATAATATTACGCGCAAATCGATATTTTGATAATGGATCAAAATAGGCGCCGCTAACAAGGAAACCAGGTTAATGACCTTGATCATCGGGTTTAAAGCCGGGCCGGAGGTATCCTTTAAAGGATCGCCTACCGTATCGCCGACAACCGAGGCTTTATGGCATTCCGATCCCTTTCCTCCATACAAACCGTCTTCGATCGTCTTCTTGGCATTATCCCAGGCGCCTCCCGCGGTCGCCATAAATACCGCCAAAAGCTGTCCGGAAATTATTACGCCGGCCAGAAAGCCGCCCAGCCCTTCCACCTTTAATGCCATTCCGATCAAAAGCGGGCTCAATACCGCGATCAACGCCAACCCCACAAGCTCTCTCTGAGCGGCGACGGTACAAATATCGACAGCCCTGGTATAATCCGGCTTTACTTTGCCTTCCATCAGCCCGGGAATATGGAATTGACGGCGGACCTCATTAACAATAAGCCCGGCAGCCCTGGCTACGGAATTGATGGTCAAAGCGGAAAACAAACAAGGCAGAGCCGCGCCAAGCAGGAGCCCGACAAAAACAACCGGTTCCGAAACACGGATACCCGTAACAAGTAACCTTAGATTTTCAGCGATCCCCATTTGCGCCTGCACCTTGCTCACGTCCGTAAGAAAAGACCCGAATAAGGATACCGCGGCAATAACAGCGGAACCGATAGCTACCCCCTTAGTGATGGCTTTAGTTGTATTGCCTACCGCGTCCAAATCCGCCATGATCTGGCGGGCTTCCGGTTCCAGGTGCGCCATTTCTCCTATACCGTTAGCGTTATCGGCGATAGGGCCGAATGAATCCATAGCCACATTATTGCCTGTAAGCGTAAGCATACCTATGCCGGTCATCGCCACGCCATAAAGCACAAATACTACCGACTGCCCCCAATAAATAAGGACAGCGGCCAGGATGGTCAAGGCTATGACCACGAACTGCCAGGCTGAAGATTCGAGGCCGATAGACAAACCACGTAAGATCAGAGTAGCCGCGCCTGTTTTAGAAGAACCGGCGATCTCTTTTACCGGCGCATGATGCGTATGGGTAAAGTACTTCGTGACTTCGTCGATAACGATAGCCAAAAGTATACCCGCCGCGACCGACAAAAATGCCCGCCACTCATGCATATAAAAAATGGCTAAAAAGAAGAATGATACCAGGGAGATCGCGGCCGAAGAATAAAACCCGCGGTTTATACTGGCGAAAGCATCCACCTTCTTGTCTCCCTTCTTACCCTTTACAAGGTAGGTGCCGATAATCGAAGAAAATACCCCGATACCGCGGACAAGCAGCGGGAAAACAATCCATTTTAGCTCACCGGTAATACTGACCAGGGCCAGGCCCAAAATCAGCCCGGATACAATAGTTACCTCATATGATTCAAAAATATCCGCGGCCATTCCGGCGCAGTCGCCGACATTGTCGCCGACCAGATCCGCGATGACTGCCGCGTTCCTGGGATCATCCTCGGGAATGTTCTTCTCGACTTTTCCCACGAGATCCGCTCCCACATCAGCAGCCTTGGTATAAATACCGCCGCCGACACGCATGAATAAGGCGAGCAATGTCCCGCCGAACCCGAAACCCAGCAATACATCGGGAGAGGCTATACCGAAAATAATAAAGATTATCGTGCCGCCAAAAAGACCCAGGCCGTCGGTCAACATACCCGTGATCGTGCCGGTCCGGTAAGCGATCTTCAGGGCTTCCGAAAAACTCTTGCGGGCCGCGTTGGCAACGCGAACATTGCCTTGAACAGCCATACGCATGCCGAACTGCCCGACCATAAGCGAAAAAGACGCGCCCATGATAAATGCCGCCGCCCTGCCGATACCGACTATCAAGCGCACCATATCGGGGCTGAAATTCTTAAAACGCTCCAGCGCTTCTTCGTTCGGAGGTATGACGTATACTGATAAAAATAGGACTACCGTCAGGATAAAAATAAGCGGGAATATAGTCTTAAACTGGCGGCGAAGATAAGCATCGGCGCCAAGGCGGATAGCATTCCAGACTTCCTGCATTTTAGCTGTGCCTTTGTCGTACTTCATGATCTGGCTTCTAAGCAACAGAGCATATCCCAGACCCATAAGCGCAATACCCAAGACACTCCAGATCGCGCAGGCTTCAAACAATGAGGCATTCATTAAACCCAACATTCTTGCTGCTCCTTTCTTGCGTTAACTACGATTAACTGCCGCTACCGTCCAATATGACACTTACGTTATTCTTTAAAACCTGGAGAAAACCGGCGGATTGGGAATAAATTACCACCTTTTCCCCGGATGCCTTTGTTATTATGATCTTGCCCTCCTTCAAATTAGCAGCCAGCGGCGCGTGGTCCGCCAACACTCCCAGATAACCCAGCGCTGCCGGAGCTATAAGAGACACGACATTTCCTTCAAACATGGTCTTATCGGGGCTCAGGACATTCAGATGAAACGATTTAGCCATAGTTTACGCCTTACTCGCCTTTTTTATTTGCTCACCCTTCTCGATTGCTTCTTCGACCGAACCTACCATATAAAATGCCTGCTCCGGCAGGTCATCAAGCTTGCCGTCCAACAACATCTGAAAACCCTTAATGGTATCTTCCAACTTCACATATTTTCCCTTGATACCGGTAAAAGTTTCCGCCACAAAAAACGGCTGAGAGAAAAACCTCTGTATCCTCCTGGCCCTGGCAACGGTCAGTTTATCTTCGTCCGACAACTCATCTATGCCGAGTATCGAGATAATGTCGCGCAGGTCCTTATAACGCTGCAGCACTTTTTGCACGGCAAGGGCGACATCATAATGCTGCTGCCCGATCATTAACGGATCCATGATCCTGGAGGATGAATCCAGGGGGTCCACGGCCGGGAAGATCGCCAGTTCCGAAATCGCTCTGGACAGGACTATTTTAGCGTCAAGATGCGAAAAAATGGCTGCCGGAGCCGGATCGGTCAGGTCATCGGCCGGAACATATACCGCCTGGATAGAAGTGATCGCTCCGTTCCTGGTAGAGGCTATCCGCTCCTCAAGCTGCGCCACTTCCGTAGACAGGTTCGGCTGATATCCTACGGCCGAGGGCATGCGCCCCAGCAGCGTCGATACTTCAGAACCCGCCTGGATATAACGGAAGACATTATCAATAAAAAGCAATACATCTTTCTTTTCTTCATCGCGGAAATATTCCGCTATGGTAAGGGCGGCCAATCCCACCCGCAGCCTGGCGCCCGGCGGTTCATTCATCTGCCCGAATACCAACGCGCTGTTATTGATGACCCCTGATTCCTTTAAGCTTAAATAAAGTTCATTTCCTTCCCTGGTCCGCTCCCCCACGCCGGCAAATACCGAAACTCCGCCATGCTCGGTAGCGATATTCCTGATCAGTTCCATTACGATAACGGTCTTCCCAACGCCGGCTCCCCCGAATAATCCGGCCTTGCCGCCTCTGGGAATAGGCGTAAGCAGGTCGATGACCTTTAATCCCGTCTCCATGACCGAGGTTGAAGCGAGCCTTTCTTCAAAGGTAGGCGACGGGCGGTGTATCGAATTGCGGATCTGTGGATTAGGCAAAGGAGATCCTCCATCGATCGGCTCGCCAAGCAGGTTAAATATCCTCCCCAGCGTCTGGCGCCCTATCGGGACAGTTATCGGATGGCCCAGGCTCCTGGCCGTCATTCCGCGGACCAGGCCGTCTGTAGAACCCAGCGCTATACAGCGTATGGTATTATTGCCGATATCCTGGGCGACCTCCAGCGTAAGATCGATCTTCGTTTCGGGAGCCTCGATCTTGATCGCGTCAAGAAGCTGGGGGACCTCGTTTTCAGAAAATTTTATATCCACGCTTGGACCGATGATCTGTATTATCCTTCCTTCTGCCATATAACTATCCTTTCAACGCTTCCACTGATGAAACGATCTCCATGATCTCCTGCGTTATATTAGCCTGTCTGACCTTATTCCGCAATAATGTTAAAGCGTCCATCAACTCTCCGGCGTTCTCGGTAGCCGTCTTCATCGCGACGACACGCGATGAATGCTCGGAGGCAAACGACTCCAGGAGTAAAAGCCTGAAACTGACTGTCAGATAACGCGGAATAAGCCGCCGGAAGATCGCTTCAATATCAGGCTCGAATATATAATCAACTTTCATCCCCGATGGATTTTCCATGGGCAGTATTTTCTTTATCACCGGCTTAACCTGCAGGGCCGTCTTAAATTGGGTGTAAGAGGCATAAACCTGGCCTATTTTACCGTTGAGGTATTGCCCGATAATAAATTGCATGATCTCATCCGCGGACTTTTCATTATACCTGCCGTTAAAACCGATATATGAATTCAGGATCTGAACGTCATGTTTTCTAAAATAGGTAAAACCCTTTTTACCGACAAGGATGAGCCTGACGCGTTCCTTGCCCGTCTCGCGGATGAATTCTTCGGCGGCGCGGATGACATTATTATTATAGCTTCCGCAAAGGCCGGTGTCGGATGTCATCAAACACAAGACCGTATCGAGATCATCGCCTCGTTTTTGAAAAAACACGCCCGGTAAAACAGGAACGCTGGCAATCAGGCTGTTCATAAGGGATTCTAAGCTTGAAAAATAAGGCTTAAGAAGATAAAACACCCTATTTACGCGGTTCAGTTTAGCCGCCGCCATCATTTCCATGGCGCTCATCACCTTCCGGGCGCCTTCAATACTTCGTAACCTTGTTTTTATCGTTTTTAATGACTGCGACATTACTTTCCTTCCGGCTTGAACTCTTTCTTGAAAGCCAGTATGGCTCCATCCAGCTTGTTGGCGATATCGTCGCTCAGTTCTTGTTTCGTCCCGATATCATGCTCGATATCCGGATAATGAATATCTACATATTTATAAAATTCGGTTTCAAATCGTCTAATCGAGGCTACCGCCAGGTCATCCAGATGGCCGTTTACCCCGCAATAGATTATCATAACCTGTTTAGCGGCTGAAAGAGGCTGATATTGAGGCTGTTTCATTATTTCCACCATCCTCTCACCCCTGGCCAGCTGCGCTTGTGTTGTCTTGTCCAGGTCGGTCCCGAATTGGGTAAAAGTGACCAATTCCCGGTATTGCGCCAGGTCCAAACGCAGCCGTCCGGCGACCTGCCTCATAGCCTTAAGCTGGGCCTTTCCGCCTACCCTGGATACGGATAAACCGACGTTAATAGCCGGGCGTACCCCCCCGTTAAATAGATCGCTTTCCAGGTATATCTGCCCGTCAGTAATAGATACCACATTAGTCGGGATATAACTGGTTATATCGCCGGCCTGCGTCTCGATTATAGGAATGGCCGTCATCGAACCGCCGCCCAGGGAATCATGCATTCTTGCCGCCCTTTCCAAAAGCCTCGAATGAAGATAAAATACGTCCCCGGGATAAGCTTCCCTGCCGGGCGGGCGCCTTAAGAGCAATGAGAGCTGGCGGTAAGCCTGGGCATGCTTGGAGAGGTCGTCGTATATGATCAATACGTCCTTGCCGGAATACATCAATTCCTCGGCCATCGCGCAGCCGGAATACGGCGCCAGATACTGCAGCGACGCGGATGCTCTGGATGAGGCGCTTACTATGGTCGTGTATTTCATCGCCCCGTACTTTTCCAGGACCTGCGATGTGGTTACCACGCTGGACATCTTCTGGCCTATAGCCACATATATGCATATGACTCCGGAATCTTTCTGATTTATGATAGTATCAATGGCGATAGCGGTCTTGCCGGTCTGCCTGTCGGCGATCACCAATTCGCGCTGCCCCCGGCCTATGGGAGTCATAGCGTCAATTGCCTTGATCCCCGTCTGCAAGGGCATGTCCACCGGCTGGCGCTCGACAACGTTAGGCGACCTTGATTCCAGCGGCCTGAATTTATCCGTGGCCACCGGGCCTTTACCGTCAATAGGATTACCCAGGGCGTTTACTACGCGGCCGATCAACGCGTTGCCTACCGGGACCTGGATCATCTTGCCGGTGCGCTTGACAATATCGCCTTCCTTGATCGTACGGTCGGGATTATCTATGCCGAATATGACCGCTCCTACGCTATCCTCTTCCAGATTTAACACCATTCCCATGACGTTACCGGGAAATTCTATCAATTCCCCCATCATAACATCATCCAACCCGTAAATACGGGCGATCGTATCGCCAACCTGTATAACGGTGCCTACCGATTCCTCGCGGATACGGGTCTTATACTTTTCCAGTTCTTTTTTTATTATCGATGTTACTTCTTCGGGCTTTAACGCCATTTTAGGTTACCCTCGTTAAAGAAAGCTTCTCGCGCAGGTCGCTTAAATTCCTGCGTATTGAGCCGTCTATTATCGTGTTTCCTATCGCAACCTGGACTCCGCCCAGCAGATCTTTATCCATCTCTATATCAAACTTTACTTTTTTACTGAACCTTTTTTCTAAAACGGATCTCAGGGCCTCTACACTCTCAATATCCAGGGTAAATGCCGACCTCAGAGCTACGGATACCTGCGCCTTACGTGAATAAGCCATCCACAAATATTCGGCGATCTCAGGCAGGTCATCGATCCGCCTCTTATCGGTCAACAACTTCAGAAAATGCTTGAATTCATCCGAGAAATCTTTTCCAAGCAAGCGGTCGATAAAATCGCTTTTTTCGGCGTAAGTCATCACCGGATTACGGAGTAACGCTATAAATTCAGGGTTTTCACGGACCAGGTTCCTGATATTCCGGCAATCTTCTACCGCCTTCTCCACGCCGATCGTATCCCTGGCGTACAATATAAAAGCTTCCCCGTATCTTTTAGCCGCGACAGTATCTTTCATTTTTTATTGTCCAGGTTATCCAAAAAATCCCTGACCAGCCGCCTATCCTTATCTTCATTCATCTTTTCCCGGATAAGATTCTCGGCAGAGCGCATGGCCATATCGATTATTTCATCCTTGAGCTGGCCCTTAGCTTTATCGAGTTCAAACTTGGTCACTTCTTTGGCATTTTGGATTATCCCTTCAGCTTCTACGCGCGCCTTAGCCTTTATTTCCTCGGTGATCTTGCGGCCCTCAAGCACGGCCTCCTGGATCTTTTCCCTGGTAGTCTGCTCAATGATCGACAATTTATCCAGATAATCGTGTTTTAGCTTCTCGATGTCAATTTGAGCATCGCTAATTTTCTTTAAGTCCGAGGCGGTCTTTTCCTTACGGTCATCCAGTATCTTAAGGAACTTACTCCAAAGGAATATCCGCAGGACAGCCAGCAATATCAGGAAGCTGATGACCTGCGCGACAACTTCGCTGCCGCTTAAGAGCTTTAATAATTCCATCTTACACCTTACCTGTTTATATCTTTCCGGCTAGTCCAAAGACGAAAACCAGCATATAGATAGTCAACGCCTCGATAAAGGCGCAGCCTGTCGCCATGCTTATCAATATCTTGGTTGAAGCCTCCGGCTGCCTGCCGGTAGCCTCCATTGCCGCCGCAACCGCTTTACTTAAGCCTAAAGCGCAACCAAACGCCGCCACGCCTAATCCTATGGGAAGCGCAAAGGCAAGTGCCATTTTGTAGTCCATCCCGTTACCTCCTTTGCCCGCAAGGGGCACACCCGCGCCTCAGATAGCGCGGGGTGTGTTAGCTTTTTACCGTTAAGTGTTCCTCGTCCGGATGCACTAAGACGAGGGCGAAATATATCGTGGTCAAAAGGCTGAATACCAGGGCCTGCACAACCGAGGCAATAATAGTCAAAAGCGTGCTAAAAATGAGCAGCGGTACGCCGCTTACGCCAAACGCCGCTACGACTGCCAGAAGAGCGTCATCCCCCCAGATATTGCTGCGTAAACGCAAGGACAGGCTAAGCGGCCTGACCAGTTCTTCTACGATATGAATGACGAATATGGTAATCGGCACGAAGAAAAAATAAGCCATCACGCCGCGCGGGTTGCCCGCCAGATGGTCCATATACCCCTTAAACCCAAGCTCCTTAAATGAACAATATTGGACGTACACAAAAACGCATAAGGCCAGGGCTAATGTCGTCGACCAGTTTGAGGTCGGGGATTTCATCAGGGGTATCAACCCGAACAGATTCATAAAAAGGATGTAGATGAACAATGTCCCGATAAAAGGCACATACTGCCGTCCTTTCGGCCCGATGACCCCGCAGACAAAATCATCGATCACTCCCACGTATAATTCACAGACGTTCTGCATCCTTCCGGGAAGCGGCGATATCTTCCGGGAAGACAGAAACGCTATCAACACGATTATGCCGATAATAATGACGGAAAAGATAGGGTCTTCCCAGGTATGCAAAAGATCCGCCAGCGCGGTGCCTTTCAGGCGCTCTGCAAGGAGCGTTACAATATTGGGAAGTTCAGCCATCACTTACTCTCGTTTAAAAGCGCGAACCTGATTATTTTTACCGTTTCATGGACGCTGGCGATGAACCCGGCGGTAATGCAAATATAGGTTAAATATCCCGGAAGAACAAACTTTTTAACTATAAAATCTCCCAGAAAATATCCCGCTACCGGGCCGGATACCAGCACAAAAGGGATAAAAGACAGCACCCCCGCTGTCCTGACCCATTTATACACATCGGACTTCCTGGTATCAGGGCTCATATAATCCATAAATTAAAAAATGTCTTTCGGTATCCACCTACCAAAAGACACGAATGTCCATATATTTGAACATATTATAAGCTTATATTTAATTTTGTCAAGCCTTTATAAGAAAACTGCCTACTCCGCGGAAACAAGCACTGCTTCACCCCGGGCGCCGCCTTTAGGAAACTTCAGGACGCGCAGATAAAGCCTTTTCTGCCCGGCATCCATGATCACGCCCCCGCGGACCAACACTTCTTTTGACCGAACAGAACCCTTACTATCCATCCACTTAAATTCAATATACCAATTTGGCCGCGGTTTGATCAATACCGCCCGTGATACCGGTTTGAGCAATGGTATGCCGTAAACGCGCCTTTTTTGAGGCGCCTTTTCTCCGCAGTCAGCGCTTACAGGCAAAAAAGCGGCCTCTTCAAGAGGTTCCCGGCCAGGCAGGGAATACACGGCGTGCCCGGCATCCTGGTATACCAATTCACCGCCAAACAGCCGCCCCAGATCTTCTATACGCGCGCAGATCAACGCAGGCTGATGGACAAGGACATAACGCGCTCCGTATGCTTCAAGATAACGCTTCCCCCGCCCCACGGGGCCATTCTTAAAGGCATCCCTTAACTGTTTATGCGATACAGGCTCAAAAGTAGCGTATCCATTTAAAACCGGCTTATGGTGCTTTAACATCCTCAATTGCGCTCCCGCCCCTATTTTCATATCGACGCTCCGATAGGTAGGCGGAAGCGGAAATTCCAGGAGCGCGCCATTATCACCCCGCCCGGCTAACCAGTTTATCACCGTCTTATGCCGGTCAATCTCATTATCCGGGTAAAAAAGAGCAACCGGAACGGCCCACATCTCCGCGAACAGAAAAACAAACAATAGTCCCGTAAGCAGACGCCTGATCGCCGCGGTTTTAATGCAACTTCGCACGTACGCAAAAGAAAAAGCGGAAAATACCGTGACGCCGAAAATAACAAATACCAGTATCCTGGATGGAATACGGATAAACTCCAAAGCCGGGATGATCGAAAGAAGAAAGAAATATGGCCCGTTATATTTACCGTCGATCTCCATTTTCAAACTGGGACCGAAGCCCATCAACAAAGCCAGAACGGCCATAATAAAGAGTCCCCGGATCAGGCGCTTTTTAAAAAGGTCTTTCATTCCGGCTTTATAAATACCTAGAATAAATGAAAGCGCGATAACCGACAGGGGTACGACGCCGATATCGAACGAATACCATTTATGATCTAATATCCGTAAAATGAGCCAGTTGCCGTACGCGGGCAAAAAGAGATGTTCAAGACGGATCGAAAAACGCGCTATATCCTGCGGCATCCAGCCAAAACCCATTGCCTTCGTATATGACAGCTGGGATAAAAAGTAGGGTAAGATGAACGCAAGCGTTAAGGCCGTTCCCAAAAACAGCCTGGCCAGATCAGAAGCCTTCCATTTATGACGGTATAAATGAGCAGACAGGATAAACGGGAGTAAAAGCGTCGCGTAAAACGTCAATTGCTTGCTGGTAAACCAGGATAGGATATATATAAATACGGTAATCCAGAAAAAAAGCGGCTTTTTATCCCTGACATATAATAAACAAAACAGGATAAAGGCGCAGGGAAGCCCGGCCGCTAAAATAGCCGGCTCGGAAAGCTGCTGAAGAGAATAGGCTCCTCCGGTCAACCATATACCGCACCATAATGAGGCTATCCGGTCATCGGTCAACAAACGCGACATTGCGTAACCAGCCAGGCCGGATATGACCAGGCAGAGCAAAATGGCTAGATTATAGGCGCAAACGTATCCGGTGAGGTTTGATAGCAACCAGACAAGGAAACTAAATGCTAACTGCGGCTCGCACCAGCTAAAAGCCCCTTTATAGGGATAAAAAAAAGACGGGTCCCAATATGAGATCCCCTGCTGCAGGGCCGCTCCGGTCCAATGGGCCGCGAAAAGCTGCGACATGACCACGGCTTCAGGTTCTGCCGCGCCTACAGGCACAGCCGTCTTCAAATGTAAAACTAAAGGCCAGGTAAAGATCAGGGCGCAGGCCAGAAAGATCAAAGATGCCCTAAGATACTCATTGCGTTTAAAGATACTCATAAGCCTATATTATACAGTTGGTCCTATTATGTTGCAAAACGATTTTTCTTGAATTTTCCTGAAAAAAGATTACAATATTCATAGAAGATAAGGCTTCTGCTGGCAAAGAGTTAGGAGAGTTAAGATGTTCCTTTTCCTGCGATTATTACTGGGCCACTTGATCGGCGATTTTCCGCTTCAAACCGACAAAATATTCCTTCTTAAACATAAAGGGCTAAAAGGAAATATTCCGCACGCCCTGCTGGTTACCGCTTCCCTCATCGCGCTGTCCTGGCCCTACCTTAGCCTGCCCTATTTGTGGTATTTCATTATCTTTGTAGGGACGTCGCATTATCTCCAGGACCTGATCAAGATTAAATATAGCAGGTTAAAGTACGGTTTTTGGTTTTATCTGCTCGACCAGGCCGCTCACATATTAACGATCTCCCTTCTATTCCTGACACCCTTAAAAAATATCGAGCCAGTTAGCTTTACTGGCAACTGGCTCGCCCCATACTACAACAGTAACGCTTTTATCCTTTATTTAATAGCGCTGATCCTGGCTACCTATAACGGGCTTCACCTGATCAGGAACTTCAGGAACAGCTTTTTTGGATGCCCGGGGAATTATACTCCTTTCGAAAAATGGTACGGCATGCTTGAAAGGGCGATCATAGTCTCCCTTTTCCTGTATAGCATATACTATTTTCTCTGGCTAATCCCGGTAGTATTCCTGGCAAGGCCGCTTATTTATAAATTCGCGGCTAAAGGTTTGAATCTCGGCGAGCTCTTCATGTCTCCCTGCGAAGTGCTTTTTGGCTGGATAGTCGCCCTTCTCAGTGGATCACTCCTTTTACTCTGTAAATAGAAATAGGTTTGACCTTCCCTTTGACCGTAATAGGCTCAAGTTTATCCACATCAATATGGCCCTTTACCTGTTCATAGGTAGCTTCACTTATGATTATCTCGTCTTTTCCCGCGGCTGAACACAAGCGCGCCGCCAGGTTGACATTATCCCCTATGACTGTATAATCCATCCTTTCCAAAGAACCCATATTTCCCACGACCATATCGCCGGTATTGATGCCGACCCCTATTTGCAGCGGCTGTTTACCCTCCGAGACCCTCTTCTGTTGGATCTCTTTGAGCTTAGCCTGGATATCTATTGCCGTTCGCACGGCAGCCAGGGCATGGTCGTCTTTATGGGTATTTCCGGGCGCCCCAAAGAAAGCCATTAATTCATCTCCCACGAATTTATCCAGCGTCCCCTGGTATTTAAAGACCACTTTGACCTGCTCGGTCAGAAGCTCATTGAGCATCGCGACGACTTCTTCCGGCTGGCGCGATTCCGAGAAGGTCGTAAAGCCGCGCACATCGGAAAAGAAGACCGTAAGCGAGCGCCTTTCACCGCCAAGCTTCAGGCTGGAAGGATTATCCACCAGCTCATTTATCACGCTGGGCGAAAGGTAATGCCCAAAGGCATGCTTGATCCAGGCCTTTTCCCTTTCCTCGGTAAAATAACGGAATGACGTTATGCCGGCAAAAGAAAATATCACTATCCCCTCCGGTCCGACAAGGTCTACCCACCAGCCGAATTTATCGAATAAAATGAAAGTCAGGATAAAATAACCCAGGGCATAACTGATAGATATAAGCAGGCTTTTCCATAATTTCGCCAGCGATCCCAATGCCGCGACCAGGGCCGTTAATAAAAAAATAAAGATCTCGATCCAAAGCCGTCCATGCACTATGAATCTTCCCGAGCTTAAGGTATTAATAAGGTTCGCGTGCGTGCCCACCATGGGATAACTGGCCTGGAGCGGAATAGCGCGCAGGTCATGGGTGCCTGTCGCGGTTAATCCGACAATACAGATCTTTCCCCGCACAAGGGCCGTAAGCCTGTTTCTAAGCTCCTCTTCGGAATTCTTCAGGTATTCCAATTCCGCGGAGCCCCTGCCGCCCGCGTCCTGGCCCTTGGCCAGCTCATATGTTAATTGCTGACGGACATCGTGCAGGCGGAGTATCAGGTAGTATGGAATGTGATAAAAAGAAGCTCCCCACTTGCCCGACCAGTTGATAAACATACAACCCGTATTATCAACGGGGATCCTGATATCCGAGCGCCTATCGCCCGCGCGCGCGCCTTTAAGGGTGATGAGATACGGCTTGGCCTCTACGCCTTTTACGTCCAGAGAATCCATAAGCGCCCTTACCGCCAGCTGAGGCAGTATCTTATCCTCGTATTTAATGAACAGGGGGATCCTGCGGGTCACCCCGTCAACATCGGGATCGGCGTTAATGAATCCGCTCCCCTTTAGCGCGTCAACGTATTGCCTGATCGGCGAAAAAAGGCTCTGATATGTTTTCGCGTAAGGCCACCCCCCCTGCCCGGGTTCTAAAGAATACTTATCCGCGAAATGCCTGACCAACTTTTGATTTTTATAAATACCCCGGATATACCCTTCTTCCGAAGGGAACAAGAACCACTTCCTCTGGCTCTCTATCGCCTTGAGGACTTCATCTTCCGTGATCCCCGGGGCCTCCTTTAATACGGCGCTGACAGCCTGATCCATGACAAACTTTTTGCCGGCAGAAAGTTCGTCCTTAAGCAACTCAGGCTTGATCGCCAGCGCTTTTGAAGCGTCATCCAGGGATAAGGTTATGTCCTTTAAAAGAAGCTCTTTTAAGCGCGGTTCGGGAGGAACCTGGTCCTCAACAAAATAAAAAGGCATATAGGTCAGGCTTGAAGAGGCCATTGACCGCGCGAATAACACATCGTCCCGGGGGCTCTCCCGGTATTCTTCCATGAAAAGCACATCCCAGAGGATCTGCTTTGCCCCGCATTCAGCTAAGGTATCGGTAAGCCCGGCGTGATAGCTTCTTGGCCAGGGCCACCTGCCCAGCTTCTCCAGGCTTTGGTCATCAATATCGATATGCAGCACCGGAGAAT
>JAQTUY010000030.1:0-1817 GCA_028707105.1 Candidatus Omnitrophota bacterium
TGGGGCAGTATGTTAAAGAATCCAATGCCAAAGAATTTATAATCGGCACCGAGACCGGAATTATTTACCGTTTAAAGAAAGATAACCCCGGCAAAGAATTCTACCCGGCGGCAGAGCGCGCGGTTTGTCCGAATATGAAACGCACTACTCAGGAAAAAGTCCTCTGGGCTTTGGAAGAGCTTAAGGAAGAAGTCTATGTCCCGGATGATGTCCGTAAGCGCGCCCGCAAAGCCATCGATAGGATGCTTGAGATAGTCTAATGCGCAGTATACCTGTTGTTTTCCAAGACGAGTGGCTCTATATCGTGAATAAACCCAGCGGGCTTTTGACAATCCCCGATCCCGTAAGAAGCTCTCCGAGCCTGATCGATATTCTAAACGAGACCCTCAAAGCCAATAATACCTCCTGGAGAGCGCATCCCTGCCACAGGCTGGACAGGGATACATCGGGGCTGCTTATCCTGGCCAAAGGAAAATCCATCCAGAAGAAAGTGATGGATGAATTCAAGTCCCGCAGGGTCAGTAAACTTTATACCGCATTTGTCCAGGGCAGGCTTCCTCTGAATAAGGGGCAGGTAAAGAATCCTATTGAAGGGCAGTTTGCCTGCACCGAATACCGCGTTATCGGCCGCCACAGGGATTTTACCGTAGTAGAGGCGCGCCCTCTGACCGGGCGCAGGAATCAGATAAGGATACATTTTAAACAACTCGGCCATCCGATAGTCGGAGAGGATAAATTCGCTTTCCGCCGCGACTTTGCTTTGAGGTTTAAACGTCTCTGCCTGCATGCTTCGCAGCTTGAGTTTACGCATCCGGTGACGACTGAGCGCCTGGCGCTCAAATCCGAGCTGCCCGCGGACCTGATGGACTTTATGAAAGGGCATCCGTAAAATGAAATTCATAATTTTAGGGTTGATCCAGGGCCTGACTGAGTTCTTTCCGGTGAGCAGTTCCGGGCACCTGGTAATCGCCGAAAAACTTCTGGGATTCAGCCAGGACCAGCTTTTTTGGGTCCTGGTTTGCCACATGGGCACGCTTCTGGCTATAGTCATTTTCTTTTTCAGGGATATCCTCGGCTTTTTTAGGAAACCCGGGCTGCTTGGCCACATCCTAGTCGTCACCGTTGTCACGGCGGTCATCGCTTTAGCGTGCAAGGACTTTTTTGAGTCGCTTTTTGTCTCAACCAGGGCTTTAAGCGTGTCTTTTTTTATTACGGGCGTTATCCTTCTTTTCGCCGGGAGGTTCCAGAGCGGGAAAAGAAGCATTAATTCTATCGATATCCGTGATTCCCTGTTCCTGGGGTTTATGCAGGCGGTAGCTATAGTCCCGGGTATCTCGCGTTCGGGGATGACTATCTCCGCTTTGCTTTTTAGGGGCATAGACAAAGAAGCGGCGTTTAAATTTTCTTTTCTGGCCGGGATACCGGCGATCGCGGGAGCGTTTTTACTGGAGATAAAAGATGCCGGCAAGGCCGTCGTCTGTGATTGGACGGGTTTAATCCTGGCTTTTATCGCCAGTTTCCTGTCCGGATTGTTCGCCCTGGCGGTGTTAAGGTCTATATTGAATAAAGCGAGGTTCCATTGGTTCGGCTATTACTGTATCGTGATGGCTGTTTTGACGGCTGTCTTTCTAAAATGAAGCACCTTGCGTTTATAAGGAGGAAAAAATGGATTATAATGTTTTTATCGACGAAAAGGTCAAGGAAATAAAAAATAGCGTAGGTGACAATATAGCCTTTAACGCTCTTTCCGGCGGGGTGGATAGCTCGGCGGTAACAATGCTGGGGCATAAAGCGCTGGGAGAGAAGTTGAAAACCTG
>JAQTUY010000030.1:1917-15336 GCA_028707105.1 Candidatus Omnitrophota bacterium
AAGACGCGCGCACCGCCACCGTAACGGAGCTGCCGTGGGCCAAACTGCACAGCATAACGGAGAAGATCACTCAGATCAAGGGCGTGAACAGGGTTTGTTATGACTTGACCCCCAAGCCCCCTGCGACGGTCGAGTATATTTAAGGTAACACCCGGCGCACTTGGCGGCGCCGGTGTGCCCTCGCGGGCTACACCTCGCGTTAATAGGAATTACGCGAGTGTGCCCTTGTGGGCAAGGAGGAAAAGGTGTTAGAAGAAAAGATATTGAATGATTACAAAGAAGCGATGAAAGCCAAGGATTCCCTGCGTTCTTCAGCCCTTAGTTTTTTACGGGCCCAGATGATGAACGCCGCCATCGACAAGAAAAAAAAGGACCTGGATGATGTTGAGGCTATTGCCGTGATCAAGAAGCAGATAAAACAGCGCCAGGATTCCATTGAACAGTTTACTAAGGGCAATCGTATGGACCTGGTAGAGAAGGAAGCCAGGGAACTCCAGATTTTGAAGTCCTACCTGCCTCCCGAGCTGGGAGAGGAAGAGATCAAAAAGATCATTGATGAGGCTGTGGCGCAGCTGGGAGCCTCGGGTATGAAAGATATGGGTAAAGTGATGAAAGAGGCCAACGCTAAGATCGCCGGGCAGGCCGACGGCAAGCTGGTAAGCGATCTGGTCAAGCAGAGGCTTTCGGCGTAAAAGAGGTAAAATGCTAAAAGGTAAGATCCCTCCCGCGGTTATCACGCGGCTTTCCATATACTACCGGGTGATCCTGGAGTCCAGGAAGAAATTCCTTTCTTCAGACGAGATATCCAAGCTTACCGACTTTACCTCGGCGCAGGTGCGCAAGGACCTTACTTATTTTGGCCAGTTCGGTATCCCGGGCAAAGGGTACAACACCGATCTGCTCAAGGCTTCGATCTTGAATATATTGGGCCTTGACCGCAGGTGGAACGTAGCCTTGGTCGGAGTGGGTAACTTGGGGAGCGCGCTTTTATCTTACAAGGGATTTTCCAGGCAGGGGTTTAAGATATCCTGCGCTTTTGACGCTGATCCCTCCAAGGTCGGCACAAAAATCAATTCGGTTCTCATCCGGGATATTAAAGACCTGGCCCGGGCGGTCAGGACTAATAATATCCACATCGCCATACTCGCGGTGCCCAAAGACGTGGCTCAAGGCGTGACGGATACCCTGGCCAGCGCCGGGATAAAAGCTATTTTGAATTTCGCGCCCGTGCGGCCAAAGCCGGATAAGTCGGTTACGGTATTGAATATCGACCTTTCCATTGAGCTGGAAAGGCTGGCATATTTCCTGGCCAGAAAATCTAAAATTTACGCTTGACAAGGCAGGCATATTTTAATACAATATGTTCTTTACCTTGTGAAAAATTTCACAATCTAACGGCCAATAATATACCGATAAAAGATATTTAGCGATGAATACTCTTTATTTAAGAGAGGAACGTTATTTTAAGCTCCTCGATGAATTATCCAGGGAATACCGCGTTTACCTGCCGGTCAAGGCGCAGGGGCAGGCGCTGGCTTGCGCGTTCGGCTTTAAGGCCGCGACCGCCGATTATGCTCTGGAGAAATATTCAGTCGTCCCTAAAGATGAGATAATCTTCAACGAGTACCGCACCATCGACTCCTTAAAGTCATTCTTTTCGCCTCCTAAAGAAAAAGTAGCTTCAGACTTCGGTTCTCCGTCGGGTATCCCCGGGGATGAGAAGGTGGCGGTTTTCGGCGTTAAGAATTGCGACCTGTTTTCTCTCAGGATCCAGGATTTTGTTTTTCTGGGGGGCGCGGCAGTAGACCCGTTCTATGAAAAAAGAAGGCGCAATACCCTCCTGGTAAGCGGAGATTGCCTTAATTTTAAAGAGGTTTGTTTTTGCGCGGCATTGGATATTATGCCTTACGCGCTTGACGGATTTGACTTGAATATGTCACCTTTGAATGCCGGGTTTTTAGTGGATGTCGGCTCGGATAAAGGCAGGGAGGTCGTTGAAAAATACGCTTCTTATTTCCTTCCCGCCACCGACACCCAGATATCAGCCCGCCAGAAAAAAAGAGAAGCCATGCTCAAGAAGCTTAGAGAGCATCTTGTTTTGCACAATATACCGCGTAAAGAAGAGATACCCGGTATTGTAAGGAAGGGTTATGATTCGGCGATATGGAAGGAACGGATACTTACTTGCGTTGAGTGCGGCGGATGCAATATGCTTTGCGGTACCTGTCATTGTTTTCTGCTTAGCGACAAGAAATCCGGGAATGTAAATGAAAAGGTCAGGTCCTGGGACGCCTGCTTGTACTTGAATTTCGCGCGGGTGGCCGGCGGGGCAAACCCGATGAAGAACCGCTATCAGCGCCTGCGCAACCGTTATTTAAAAAAATTTGATTTTTTTCCGGCGAACATCGATCTTTGCGCCTGCTGCGGCTGCGGCAGGTGTATCGAGGTTTGCCCGGGGAAAATAGACATAAGAGAAATATTGAACTCGCTGGCAAAAGAAGCCGCTGCCGCGAATGAATACTCCACGGGCTAAAGCCCATGGTTTCTTACCGAAATACTTGAGTGGCCAAGTTCCATCCGCGCCATTAATGGCGCAGTTTTGTGGCCACGAAAGTATAAAGTTTATATGGAAAACATCTATCAGCCCATAGAAGGTATTATTGAAGAGGTCATAACCGAAAGCCCCACCATCAAGACTTTTGTGGTTCGGCCGCAGGAGAAATTTGAATTCAGGACCGGCCAGTTCATCGAATTGTCCCTGCCGGGTATCGGAGAGGCTCCTTTTACGCCTTCCTCCGACCCTAACATCAAGGATAAATTTGACGTTACCATAATGAACGCCGGGAAGATAACTTCCCTGTTGCATAATACCGCTTCCAATACCAGCGTCGGTATTCGCGGCCCTTACGGCATGGGGTATCCCCTGGATACTTTTCAAGGCAAGGATATCCTTATCGTTGGCGGCGGAGTAGGCCTGGCTCCTTTAAGATCGCTGCTGCTGGCGCTTTTTGGCCGGATGTCCGATTTCGGCAAGGTAATTATGCGTTATGGGGCCCGCTCGCCGGGAGATATTATTTATAAAAGCCTCATACCGCAATGGCAGCAAAAGAAGAATTTTGATATGGTAGTTACCGTAGACAGGAGTGACGAGACTTGGAAGGGCAATGTGGGCCTGGTGACCGCGCTTTTAAAGGGCTTACCTATAAATATGAATAACGCGGTATCTATCGTCTGCGGACCTCCTATTATGATGAAGTTCGCGACCTTGAAGCTGCTGGAGATAGGCTTTAAACCCAAGGATATTTATCTTTCTATGGAAAAGAATATGTCCTGCGGGCTGGGAAAGTGCGGGCATTGCCGCATCGGGAAGTATTATATATGCAAGGACGGCCCGGTATTTACTTATGAGCAGTTAAAAGACCTGATGGATATCTGGGATTGATATGAAACGTCTATTTGTCGATCTGGAATTGTGCGGTAAGTGCCAGGAGTGTAAGGTAACCTGCGATTACATGTACCATCCGCAGAATAACGGTATTACCTCGCTGCGTGAATACGCTACCTTCGCCACTATCTGCCGCCATTGCGAACAGGCGCCTTGCGTAAGCGCCTGTTATCACAATGCCCTGGAGCGCGCGCCGGATGGGCACATCAAGCGTTATAAACTGCGCTGTACCGGCTGTAAGTCCTGTTCTATCGCTTGTCCTTTCGGGGTGATCTTACAGGATTTTATTCCTTACCTGGATTCTAAATGCGATTATTGTATCGGGAGGGACCTGGAACTGCCAAAATGCGTCGCGACCTGTCCGTATAAGGCAATTGAGATCAAGGAAATCGAGGAAAGCCCGGAGCAGAATATTTATTTTGCGGGAGAGAGCCTGGCGGTGCATACGCGTAAGTGGTCAAAAGAGGATATTTTACCTAAAAAGAAATGACGGCATTATTCAGTTATTTAATATTCCCGGGGTTTTTGTTTAGCGCGCTTGCCGGGCTTATGGCTTGCTGGGTTGACCGTAAGGTGACCGCCCGTATCCAGTGGCGTGTCGGCCCGCCGTGGCACCAGAATTTTACCGATCTTTTGAAGCTGTCTTTTAAAGAAATTGTTTTACCCCGGGGCGCGGGCGCGGCATTCCTTTTATCCCCGGCTTTAGGATTGCTGGCCGCGGTACTGACCGCTACCATCGTAGGCAACGCTTTTATTACTCCCGGACAAGCCTTTGTCGGCGATATCATCGTCGTTCTGTATCTTTTAGTCATTCCGGCGGCAGCGCTGATCATCGGAGCTTCCTCTTCGGGTAATCCCCTGGCGGCAGTGGGGGCCTCCAGGGAGATGAAGCTGGTCATGTCTTACGAATTGCCTTTTATACTTTCGATGATTGCGGTAATAGTCAAGTGCGGCGGAGAGCTGCGCCTGGGAGAGATAGTCACCTGGCAGTTGAATTTCGGTTCCAACATTGTTTCCTGGTCAGGGGCGCTCAGCTTTATTGTCGCGATCATCTGTATACAGGCTAAGCTCGGATTTGTCCCTTTTGACGCTTCCGAGGCGGAACAGGAAATAATGGGCGGAGTGCTTATTGAATATTCCGGTTTTCCGCTGGCGGTCTTCCGGTTGACCCGGGCCATACTCGTATATGCTTTGCCGTTATTTTTGATCAGCCTCTTCTGGGCCGGTAATACCGGTGTGCTCGTTGTCTTAGGTAAATATATTGTGTTGTTGGTTGTGATCATTCTGATCAAGAATACGAATCCCCGCTTGCGTATAGACCAGGCCATGCGTTTTTTCTGGGGGCCGGTGACTTTGCTGGCAATAGCCGCGTTAGTATTGGCATTACTGGGTAAATAAATGGATCTTAAAACCAAAGCCTTAACAAAATCACTTTTTGTATTTCACGCCGCGTGCAGCTCTTGTAATAACTGTGACCTTGAAATACTGGAACTTTTGACGCCTCGTTATGACGCGGAGCGCTTTGGTATCATCCTGGTGGGCAGCGTTCGGCACGCTGATGTTTTACTGGTAAGCGGGGTCCCTAACCGTAAGAGCGCCGTGCGCATTAAAAAATTATATGAGCAGGCGCCTAAGCCCTGCCTGGTCATCGCCGTAGGCGGATGCGCCTGCGGAAGGACAATGTTCAGGGAATCTTACAACTCGCCCTGCGCGGTGGATGAACTGTTGCCGGTGGACGCCTATATTCCGGGGTGTCCCCCTAAGCCGGAGGCGATCCTGGCGGGGGTAATTAAATTGATCAAGAAATTACGAGGGGAAGGATAATGCTTATACTTGAGCAGGTCAAAAATAAATTAGGCGATAAAGTCATCGACATAAAAATAGATACGCCGCGCAGGGTATATCTTACTTTGAGGCCCAAAGATATCCGGGAAGCCACGAGGGTCCTGTTTAAGGTACTGGGTTTTCGTTTTATCACGGCCACCGGTATAGATACTCCGAAGGGATTTGAGATATTGTATCATTTTAGTTACGACCGGGCCGGGATGATCCTTTCGGTCAAGGTCCTTATTGAGGACAAAAAAGAAGCCAGTATAGATTCTCTGGCCACGCTTTTCCCCGGAGCGGAGTGGATAGAGCGCGAGATGTGGGAGATGCTCGGGATAAACTTTACCGGGCATCCTGATATGAAAAGGCTGCTTCTGAATGAAGATTGGCCGGAAGGAAAATTTCCGTTGAGGCATGAACATGAGTCATAAAGTCGTATTACCCATAGGTCCTTATCATCCCCTGCAGGAAGAGCCGGAATTTTTCCGCTTATATGTAGAAGGAGAGCGGGTCGTTGATATTGATATCGTCATCGGATATATGCACCGCGGTATCGAGAAACTTTCCGAATCCAAGCATTATGACCAGTCGGCGTTCGCGGTCGAGCGTATCTGCGGGATATGTTCTAACAGTCATCCGTTCGCGTATGTCCTGGCGGTGGAAAATGTGATAAAGCTGGAGGTTCCCGAAAGGGCTTCCTATATCCGTACCATTATTGCCGAACTGGAGAGGCTGCACAGCCATCTTTTATGGCTGGGATTGGCCGGGCATTTTATCGGTTATAATACCGTCTGGATGTGGGCCTGGAAATACCGCGAACCGGTCCTGGATATTTTTGAATTTATAACCGGAAACCGCCAGCATTACGGGATGATGAAGATCGGCGGGGTAAGAAGGGATATCGAGGATAAAGACATCCCGCAGATCAGGAAAATGGTAGACGGATTAAAACCGGCCCTGGATATGTTCAAAGGCGCGATCATGGATGACCCGGTGATAAAAGCCAGGCTAAAGGGCGTGGGGATATTGACCAGGCAGCAGGTAATAGACTGGTGCGTGGTCGGGCCGACTGCCCGGGCTTCGGGAGTAAATATTGATGTGCGCAGAGATGAGCCTTATGGCGCGTATGATAAAGTGAACTGGAATGTCATTGTTGAAAATGACGGGGATATACTGGCTAAGACGATAGTGAGGATCCTGGAGATGTATGAATCGGTAAGTATCATCCGTCAGTGCCTGGATAAGATGCCCAAGGGGCCGTTTGACGCTAATTTCCAGGATGTCCTTGCCGGCGAAGGGATCGGCAGGGTCGAGGCGCCGCGAGGGGAATGTTTTCATTATATCCGTTCCGACGGCACCAACCGTCCGGTCAGGCACAAGATCCGCGCCCCCAGTTATATGAACGTGGCTTCGGATAAAGTCGGAGCGGTAGGCTATACGATTTCCGACGCCACGCTTACCCTGGCGGCTGTGGACCCGTGTTATTGCTGTACTGAAAGAACGACAGTCATTAACAAGCCGGATAACAGAAAAATAATGAACGGATGGGACCTGGTTAAGCTTTCTCAGGAAAAGACCGCCCGGATCCGCAAGGAAATGAAGCTAGATGAATAATTTTTTATCTTATCCTTATTTTTTAGCTGATAAATTAAGCGGATTCACGGGCTTAGGGATAGTGGTGATATTTTTTCTTATCCTGCTTTATTCTTTTAAGTTCATGTCCGGCCGTCCGGACATCGCCCGTTATTACATTTGCATTATTATGACGGCCATAGCCGCGCTGGGCGCGGTTTTTTCCAATAATTTCATTATCCTGCTTGTATTCTGGGGGTTCCTGGGCCTATTACTGTATCTTCTTATCAACAACGGCGATGATGCCTCGCGCGCCGCGGCCAAGAAGGCGCTCATCGTGGTCGGCGGCACCGACGCGCTGATGATACTGGGTGTGGGGATCATTTATTATTATACCCAGACTTTTCAAATGGACCTTATTCGGCTTGAATTTAGCAACGGCTTGATAGTCCTGGCTTACCTGTGTATCGCCTCAGCCTGTTTTGCCAAGGCCGGGGTGATGCCTTTTCATTCCTGGATACCGGATACTTCCGTGTCCGCGCCGCTTCCCGTAGTAACATATCTTCCGGCGGCGCTGGATAAATTTCTGGGGATATATCTTTTGGCGCGGGTAACGCTGGGCATGTTTGTGATGAACGATGCGCTTAACATCCTGCTTATGGCAGTCGGCTGCGTGACTATAGTCGCGGCCGTTATGATGGCGCTTGTGCAAAATAATTTAAAGAAGCTCCTGGGTTATTCTACCATATCCCAGGTTGGCTATATGGTTTTGGGTATCGGCACGGGCCTTCCCGCAGGTATTGCCGGCGGGCTCTTCCATATGTTTAACCACGTAATATATAAAGCCTGTTTGTTCTTCAGTATCGGCAATGTCGAGTATAGCGCTAAGAGCAGTCAAATGGATGAACTGGGGGGGCTTTCCCGGTTCATGCCGTTGACTTGGATCGGATGTTTAATTGCTGTTTTTTCCATATCGGGTATTCCGCCTTTAAACGGTTTTATTTCTAAATGGATGATCTATCAGGGGTTGGTCGGGCATTTGAGCGCTTCCAACCCGGCCTTGCGTTATGCCGCGGTAGCATGTCTTGTAGCGGCGATGGCGGGTTCCGCTTTTACCCTGGCGGTTTTTATGAAAATGATCTATGCCGTGTTCCTTGGCCGTCCGCGCAATGTCGGGGAGGGGGCGTTGAGAGAAGTCTCCTGGTCTATGTGGCTGCCCGGTATTTTTCTGGCGGTTCTTTGTATAGTTTTTGGTGTTTTTGCCTTTGCCCTACCCTTGAAATATTTCATTTTTCCCGCAGTTTCGATCTACCTGCCGGTAAAGGCGCAGAGTTTATCGGGCTCTTGGTCACCGATCCTGGCAAGCGTCCTGTTGTTTTTAGGTTTGTTGATCGGATATATCATCTTTAGGTTCGGCCGCCTGAAAGTAGAACTGCGCCGGGATAGCGCGTATACCGGCTGCGAAAGCGTGCCGCAGGGCCAGGAGAATACCGTTACCGGAACGGAATTTTATAATACGGTCAAAGAGATGGGATTGTTGAGCAGGATCTACCGTATGGCCGAGCGGGGATCTTTCGACATCTACGAACAGGCCAAGGGTATATTCAGCGTCTCTAACCTGTTAAGGCGTTTACATAACGGGGTTTTGCCTACCTATATAGTATGGATGTTACTGGGTATGGGCGGGCTTTTTTTTGTGTTGATGAGGTAAGGCATATATGGAATTACATTTGATCTTGATATTCATGATCATTGCCGCAATTGTCGCGGTGGTGATGAAGGATTTGATCTCCAGCCTGATCGCGCTAAGCGCCGCCGGCTTAGGGTTATCCCTGGCGTTCCTGATCTTAAAGGCGCCGAATCTGGCAATAACTCAGCTGGTAGTGGAGATCCTGGTCATTATCATCCTTATACGCGCCACTATCCGGAGGGACCTGCCGCGGGTGATCGACGGACGCTGGGTTTTTAATACTTCGGCCACGCTCCTGTTTATCGCTTGTTTTCTGGTATTCGGGTACCTGGCGTTAAAAGAGCTCCCCGATTTCGGAGAGCCGGCAATGAGGGTTTCCGCCGGATACATCCTTGGCGGTTTTGAAAAGACCGGCGCCGGCAATATCGTCAACGCCATTACCTCAAGCTTCAGGAGCTATGACGCCCTGGGAGAAGCGGCTGTGCTTTTCGCCGCTATTATCGGGCTGCTGGCTATCACCAGAAAAGCCGGGAGGGTCCGTCATGAAAAATGAAACCGGGATGACCCTTATAGTCAAGACCGTAACCCGCCTTACTACGGGCCTGATAATGATCTATGGCATATATATCATCCTTCATGGGCATGTCAGCCCGGGCGGGGGTTTTGCCGGAGGAGTTATCATCGCGCTTTCCCTGATCCATCTGGTCCTGGCTTTCGGTAAAGACGCCCTGGGGCGCAAGTTTACTATAGAGCGGGGAGTCTTTCTGATGAGCCTGGGCGCGCTCGTATATTTAGTTTACTCTGCGGCAGGGTTTATGGGCAAGTACCAGGTCCCCGAGGGCACGGCAGGTTCCGGGATCTTCAACACCGGCCTTATACCGCTGGGTGATATTTCGCTGGGGCTGTTGGCAGGGATAGGCCTGTTCGTTATATTTATGCTGCTGGTATCATTGACAGACAGGGAGGAGAAGTAAATTGAGCCTGTATTTCTTGTGTTTTATATTATTTTGCGCGGGGCTTTATGCCGTCTTGAGGAAGCGTAATATCATCAAGATAATCATCGGCATAGGTATAATCGAGTACGCTGTAAACCTGTTCATTATTTTGCTCGGTTACCGCCTGCAGGGCCGCGCTCCTATATTGTCAGGGGACCAGGAGGTCCTGAACATGGTCGACCCTCTGCCTCAAGCGATGGTCTTGACCACTATTGTTGTCGGGCTGGCAGTGGTGGTTATTTTAACCGGCCTGGCTATCAGGATCTATGAAAAATACGGTACTTTTGATATTACTAAAATACGCAGGTTAAGAGGATGACAATACTTCCTTTTTTTATTATTATTCCGTTGGCCGGCGCTTTCTTATCGGCGCTGCTGGGCAGGCGCGTGAAATTATCCAGCGACGCTGCGGCGGTCCTTTCATGCGCAGCGCTGGTGCTCTTATCGTTTAATGTCATCAAGCTGGCCGGCGCGCATAAGTTTTTAGCCTATAACCTGGGCGGATGGATGCCTCCGCTGGGCTTGAGTTTAGCTCTTGACGGGCTGTCTTCCCTGATCCTCGTGGCAGTAAATCTGGTGAGCCTTATGGCTGCCGTTTACGCCGTCAGTTATATGCGTATATACACGGAGAAATGGAAATTCTTTTCGCTCTTCTTGCTGATGCTGGCGGGGATGAACGGGGTGGTCTTAAGCTCCGATATGTTTAACCTCTATGTGTTTTTGGAGGTGGCTTCAATATCCGGTTATGCCCTGGTCGCCTTCGGGACCGAACCTGAAGACCTGGAAGCTGCTTTTAAATATGCCGTTATGGGTTCGCTGGCCTCTATTTTTATATTACTGGGGATCGCGCTTCTTTACGGTTATACCTCGACGTTGAACATGGCGGATATATCCGTGGCGTTGTCCTCCAGGCCCCGCGGCACACTTGTAGGGTTTGTGTCGGTGCTTTTCCTGGCGGGGTTTGGCTTGAAGGCGGCGCTGGTGCCCTTCCATGCCTGGCTGCCGGACGCCCATTCATCCGCGCCTTCGCCCGTTTCGGCGGTGCTCTCCGGGGTATTTATCAAGACCTTGGGTATATACGCGATGATGAGGGTATTTTTTAACGTCTTAGGTATTTCCGATAAAGTCCTTTTGATCCTGATGGTGCTGGGAGTCCTCTCTATGGTCGCCGGGGCGCTGCTGGCGATCATACAGAATGATATCAAGAGGATGTTCGCCTATTCCAGTATCAGCCAGGTGGGGTATATTATTTTTGCCCTGGGGATCGGAACGCCCCTGGCCCTGCTGGGAGGCTTGTTCCATCTTTTTAATCACGCCATGTTTAAATCCTTGTTATTCTTGGATGCCGGCGCTATTGAATATTCAACCGGCAAGCGCTCTTTGGAAAAATTAGGAGGGCTTAGTTCAAAACTAAAGGTAACCGGCTTTACCAGTCTGATAGGCTCAATGAGCATATCAGGTATTCCTCCTTTGGCGGGATTCTGGAGTAAGCTGATCATTATTATTGCCGCCTTGCAGAGCGGGTATTTCGGTTTCGCCTCGATCGCCGTGATAGTAAGCATTATTACTTTGGCATATTATACTAAATTTCAGACCTTTGCTTTCTACGGAAAGCTGGATGAGGCCTATTCGTATATCAAAGAAGCAGCCTTGAGCATGAAAGTATCGATGCTGGCTTTAAGCCTTATCTGTATTGCCGGCGGGCTTTTATTATTGCCTTCGATGCGTCCTTTCCTGCAGTCGGCGGCGGATGTGCTTTCTAACGGCAGCGGGTACGCCGGCGCGTTTTTTGGAGCGGTGAAATGATAAAGAGAAGATCGATCTTGTTTGCGCTCGCGGCGATCGTCTGGCTATTGCTGAATTGGCCGGTGACCCCCGGGCGCCTTATTGCGGCGGCGCTGGTGGGTATTTTTGTTGCTTGGATAAGCGGCAGGTTGTTCGGTCCTTTATCCCAGGCCCCGGTCGGACTGAAACGGGTGGTCTGGTTTTTCTGCTATTTTTTCGTTTTTATCTGGGAGTGCGTAAAAGCGAATGTCGACAGCGCCCTGCGCCTTTTGCGCCCGGTCGTGCCCATCAACCCGGGGATCGTCAAGGTCAAGACCGCCTTACGTTCGGACGCTGGCCTGACCTTCCTGGCTAATTCCATCACCCTTAAACCCGGGACAATGACGGTCGATGTCGATAAAGAGAACGGTTTCCTGTACGTGCATTGGGCGGATGTCAAAAGCGAGGATATCCAGAAAGCCACTGAGTTGGTAGCGTCTAAGTTTGAAAGGATATTAAAGAGGATATTTGATTAAAATGAAAAATATTCGCTACATGGGAGGGCTGGTATTGATCGCGGCGGTATTCGCCCTGATCATTTTCTATCCTTTGCCGTCATTACTGGGATGGCAGTCGTTATTTTTGAAGAAGGCTTTTCTAGCTTTGCTCTTCTGCGGCTCATTCTGCCTTTGGCGCATCTTTAAGGGCCCGACCGCGGCGGATCGGATCGTCGCGCTGGATATACTGGGGATATTGATACTGGGTTTCTGCGCCATACTGGGTATCCCCACGGGCAGGGATTGGTACATCGATATAGGTATCGCCTGGGCGCTACAGAGTTTTATTTCGATCCTGGCGCTGGGTAAATACCTGGAGGGAAAACATTTTGATGATTGAAATTATCAGTTTTGGGTTTATAATAGTAGGAATTACATTTGATTTTTTCGGATGTTTAGGTATAATCAGGTTTCCTGACGTTTATAATCGGCTGCATTCCTCGATAAAGTGCGTGACGCTGGGGACCTGCAGTATTTTACTGGGACTATTTATTGATAAGGGTTTTAGCGCCGCGGGGTTCAAGGCGCTTTTGTGTATCGCGTTTTTGTTATTGACTGCTCCGGTTTCGGCGCACGTTCTTTCCCGCAGCGCGCACAGGTCCGGCGTAAAGTTATGGGAAAAGTCAGCCTGCGATAAATATGCCGAGGAGCAGAAATGATCTACCCTAAATTACGCGAACTCAAAGAAGCGGTGCGGGCGCTGGTAAAAGGGCCTTATACGACCAGATTTCCGTTTAAGCCGCATACGCCTTTTCCCAGATTCAGGGGTAAGCCTAAGTTTTATCAGGATGATTGCGTGGGCTGCGGAGCCTGCAAGAATGTTTGCCCTGCCAAAGCGATAGATATGCAGGATATGGCCGGCAAGCGCTACCTTATGATACGCTACGACCGTTGTATTTTTTGCGGCCAATGCCAGGCGAATTGCCTGACCGGTAAAGGCATAATCTTATCTCAGGAATTTGACCTGGCGACGACCGGCAGGAGGGAAGAATTAAAACAGAAGATCGCCAAGGACCTTGTGGTATGCCGCGATTGCGGGGAGGTCATCGGGCCCTACGATCAGATCAAATGGGTGGCTAATAAACTGGGGCCCCTGGCGTTTTCCAATACCACGCTTTTGCTTTTTTATTTGCGGCATCAGGGCCTGGCCATCAAGGATGACGGCCAGCAGGACGATACGGATTTCGCGCGTTCGGACCGGATAAAGATAATTTGTCCGCGCTGCCGGCGCGAAGCAGTGATAAAATCGTAAGTAACAATATCCCAGCAGGACACACCTTGTGTTTATGTGGAATGACGCAAGTGTGCCCTCGTGGGCAAAAGGAGGAAGCATGAAGAAGTACATAGCCTTAGGGCTGTGCGTCGTATTGGTCGGGCTTTTCGCGGTCGGATGCGCCAAGAAAGAGCAGTCATTGGAACAGATGCAGGAGCCTTTGCCCGTGGAAGTCGCTCCGATGTCAACTACAGCGCCCGCAACAGGCACACAGGCAGCGCCCGTAATGACAGGTGCGCCTACTACGGCATCAGCTACAGTCGGGATGCCTGAAGAAGGCATATCTTTGCCTCCGC
>JAQTUY010000156.1 GCA_028707105.1 Candidatus Omnitrophota bacterium
ATGGTCTTGACGTTGCGGCTTTTGGCTACGGCTATACCCGTAAGCCTGGTCAGGAAATTCTCTTCCTGTTCTAATGGAGGGGCTGTGCGTATTGCCTGGGCAAAGCTTTCCGCGCAAACCTCATAGGCAACATCCTGCTCTCCCGCGGTCAGATATAAGACCAGCGCGAAAATACCCTGAAGATAGCGCGAGATGACAGATTTAACCTGTTCTTCTTCGTAAAGCATACCCGCCCTCCCGGGGAAGAACACTTATCCGAAAATCCCCTACTATAAGTCTACCTAATACGGCAACTACTTACAAGGAAAAAGATTACAACAACAGCTCCGCCAAGGCGGGATTTTCAAGCAAGCTGCCGTAATGAAAGATCACGCAAGCGCCGCTTCCCGACTTTTCCCAATAACGGAACTCCTGTTCAAACTCCAGAGGCGCCTTGACAAGCTTATAGGCGCCGATGCCGACATAAACCTCCTTGAGGTCCGGAACTTTATCCTTGATCTCAAGGATCCATTTCTCAAATTCCTGGGGATCCGGCGAATAATCCATTATAGTCACAAAATCGACAAGCCCGCGCTTAAGCCAGGCAGGCCAATCCTGGAAAGCTTCATGGTAAGCGCGCACGTAAGGCAGGCATCCCGTGCTTGAAACCTGGATACCCGGATGGACGGCCCGGGCCTTAGCCGCCAGGCATTCCAGGGTCTCGGTGACTTGAGAGCGCTTCCAATCTTTCCAGGCCTGGATATTCTCGCCTATCGTTTCTAAGCCGAGAGAGTTCTTAAAACGCTCGATATTCATATGGGTATAGCCATAGGCGGGCTTCCTATCAGGATAGCGGATATAGTCAAATTGAATGCCGTCCAGGTCCGGATAGGCGTTTAAGATCTCCTCCACCATCGCGCTAAGCTCGCCGCGCGCCCTCAGGTCTCCCGGTTCAAGAAAAAATTGCCCGTCTATCTTATAATCTTCCAGCGTCTTCTTATTCGTAAGATTTTTGGTGAGAATGCTGACCCCGTATTTCTCCAGGAATACAGATGCCTTATTTCTGCCTAAGCTTAAAGTATTAAGCCAGGCATGCACCTGTATGCCCCGGCTGTGCGCCTGTTTGATCAAAAGGCTCAACGGGTCTTCCAGGACTTTCTTAAGACAATCCTGGTAGGGGGCCGGATCGGCGATTTGGGAGGGAAACCATGCTTTGTTCTCACGGTAGATCTGGACAAAAAGGATATCGATCCGGGACTCTTTGGCAAAATCGACCAGCTTCTCAATATCCTGGCGGCTTGAAAGGACGGGAGGATCCTGTATCAGGGTCACAAAAAGCCCCCGCCGCTGCGCTTCGTCACATCCGGCCGCACCGGGAAACACCAGTATCCAAAGAAAACAGAATATAATGAATTTCTTCATAATAGGATACTAGAAACTCAACGCGGGGCCTGCGCCGCTGCCTTTAGGCTCCCACCCGGTATCCCTCTCCGGGCCGCTATTGAGAAAATCTCTGAATTCCTGCTTCTTATCCCACTGTTTCATTTGTTCTTTAGTCAAGACCTCGCTGAGCTTCTGGTTCTCTTCCTCCCTGAATTTCTCCATCTGTATACGGATAGCGCGGCTATCGATCAATACCTGGCCTTTGGAATCCGCTCGATATTTCCGGCGTTTTGCCGCGAACTCCTCCAGTATGGGCTTAACCGAATCGACTTGCCCCCGGGTCAGGTCTAATTCGGTCTTCATGGTTTCAAGGCGTCCATCGACGCCCAATATATCATCCTGCTCCTGCGCCTGGGCAGAAACCGCCAAAGAAAACAAAACAACTAATATTCCCGCTATAAATCCCGTTTTAACGCGATACTTATTCATATCCTGATACCTCCTGAATTATAGATATAATTCTATCTAATACTCGCCATACTTACAAGAAGAAAGATTTTATATAACCGCCTCTAATCCGCTCGTATTCTATCGTAAACAAAAACCCTCCGCAAGTAATTAACTTACAGAGGGCTAAAAACAAAAGGGTTCTTCGCTACGCGGGAATATTAGCAGAGGCGGCCGGCCCATGCGGCCTAAAAGAAATAAGAATATCGCAATTCCCCAGGTCAGCCTTTATATCTGTCTCTAATATACCCGTCAGCTCTTCAGCTTGAGCTAAGGTAAGATCCTCCTTCCCGTCAAAAATGATATCGAGGAATATCTTTTCTCCGGCCCTGCGCGTCCTTATCCTGTGGATGATGATATGCTCCGGCTTGCGCTTCTCCACGATCTTTTTTATTCTCGCGTGAATCTGGCCCTTCGGAGCCGCGTCTAAAAGCTCGCGAATATTGTGTATCACGGTTTTAAAAGGCGCCCAGATAAGGATAAAAGCTAAGATTATAGCCATGACCGGATCGACATAAGGCGTCATCTTATAGTAGCCCTCGCGCTGCAGAAACAGCCCGATAAGAAAACCGAAACAAACGCCGAATGACAACACCGTATCCATTTGCCAGTGTAAGCATGATGCCCGCAGCATACTCGAGCCCGAGCGCCCGGATAATCTTTTTAAATAGATCGTGATAAATAAGCCCAGAATGCTGGCCACGAATGTCGCGGCCATTGGCAGGAAATGATTTTTAATATCTTCCGCGTGAACGATATCCTGGATGGCGAATTTTATGGCAAAAATACAAGTCGCGAAGATCAATATGCCCTGGATAGAGGCGGTAAATGGCTCATATTTGCCGTATCCGAAGTTATACCTCTCGTCAGCCGGCTTGTGTATCTTGTTTACGGCGAAGTTCATCAGGAAGGCGACAGCCAGTATTACCAGGTTGGAAGAAGCATCCAGAATCAGGGTAATGGAATCGACAATTATACCAACAGAAGCGGAAATAAGGAACAAAATTATAGACCCGGCTATGGAAACCCTAACGGACAGCATCTGCAGGCGTTTCACTTCTAACGCGGCGTCTTTATTTATTGTCGGCATAGTATAGTTTGATTAAAAGCGTAAAACGGGGATCAAAGCCTGGGCGATCTTAAAATATATGATCAGGCCGATCACATCGACAACGCTCGTAGTGATGGGCCCGGCTAAAGCCGCAGGGTCAAGCCCTATTTTCTTGGATAAAAGCGGCAGGGCCAATCCGGTTAATATTGCCACTATTACTACCAGGAACATAGTCGCGCCCACAACGGCTGATATAAAAAAATCCTTCTGGAGCAGCACTGCCCTGCCAAAAGCTATAGCCGCCACTATCGCGGCCATGCACAAAGCTGTTACCAGTTCCAGCCTGATCACTTTTTTAACGTTGTCAAGGTTGACGTCTCTTGTAGCTAAACCCCTTATGACGGTGATCGCGACTTGGGCTCCCGCGTTTCCCCCCGTATCTAAAAGCATGGGTATGAAGAAGGCGAGCGCGACTACGGCGCTGAGTGAAGCTTCGAAATTTTTAAGCACAGTGCCGGTCAAGAAATCAAACATGAGCAATAAAATAAGCCATCCCGCCCGCCGCTTGATAACTTCCCATACGGTGGCTGTCTGATAACTTATCGTCTCTCCTTCCGAGGGGCTCATCTTACCGATCTCATAGACCTCTTTGGTGGCCTGGGTCTGGATGAGGTCGACCACATCGTCTATAGTAATGATCCCCAGAAGCTTTCCTTCCTCATCCACCACCGGCATATCCAA
>JAQTUY010000157.1 GCA_028707105.1 Candidatus Omnitrophota bacterium
ATTAGGGAGGGGAAATAAAGGAAGGTGTGATATGGTTCCTGATGGCCAGGATGCCGAAGGGATCGGCAAAGAAATAGAGAAGAGAAGAGAGAGGGCGCTGGAGCTGGACGTCCCCAATCTTATTGCCAGCCTATATCATGACCACATCAAGTTTTATCCGGAGTGGATGCGGAATCAGCGCAGCCGGGTCTGGATATACCCGTCCATAACCGAAGCGTCCCAGGTGGATGAGCACAGGATCAAGCTTGTCATGGGGGGTATAAATTATATCTTTTCCTTTACCGAAAAATGGATCGGCGGCGAAAGGCTGGGGCTTCTGGAGCTTTACCGTAATGATATCAGGGTCCTGGCGATAAATATGGCCTGGGAAGTAGATAAGCGCGAGAAGGAACACAACATTTTTGACATCGAGGAATTTATTGAAGGCGACTGGGTCTATTACTTCAAGGATCTCAACGCCTTCATTAATAAAAAGCTGAAATTTTAAAAGCCGTTTACATTTTTCAGGTATTTTTTTATCGCCGTTATCCGTGTTCCTAGCCGCCTGGATTAGCGGTATTCCCACGTAATAACTAAAAAAACAAACTATGGATCTGTTACTTTTAAAGATCAGGGCAGCGGGGCTTTATATCTGCGCTTTTTTTAATCTTCTGATCGCTGTTTTCATATGGTCAAAGGATATTAAGAACAAGGCCAATCTTCATTTGGGCTTTGTAGGTTTTTTTTCGGCGATCTACTCGTTTGTCTGCGGCAGTGTGTATTTCTTCTGGAACGCGAATTCTCCTACCCAGTTTAACTTAATGATATATAGGTCGACCTATCTGGGTGTATTTCTTATTGCCGCCTTTGTGCCTTTTGTGTATTATTTTGTCGGCAACGTCAAGAATATCGGTTATAAGATCTTCTTCCTGTACTTTGGAGCGGCGCTTTTGAGCGGAGCTTCATTTGTCAGCCCGTATATCTTTACAGGCGTCTACCTGGCCTATCCTCATATCGGCGGCATTGCCGGAAAGTATGATATTTTTGGCAGGGTATATATCCTTGGCGGCTTGACTCTGGGTTTATATGTCCTTTTTAAGGAATATTTTAAAAGCGGCGGAATAAGAAGAGAGAAGATAAAGTATTTTGTCATTGGTACGCTTCTTTACGCGGTATCGGGAATTATTTTTACTTCTATCGTGCCCTTTTTCACCGGTAAAAGCGTTTATTATGACTTTGCGGCATATTTTTCCCTCTGTTGGACAATCCTGACTGTTTACGCCATTATCCGTTACCGTTTTCTGGAAATAGAGACCGTAATCCATAAAACAGTATTATGGCTTTTAAGCATTCTTTTGTTGATCTTTCCTTTAAGCGCAGTAGCATTCTTCGCGCTTGAAAAGTGCATATCCGTCCTGCCGACCATTTTTAATATTATCCTGATCAATGTCATATTCCTTATTTTTCATTATTACTATGCTTTATTACGGCCTCAGATCGATCATGTGTTCAGGCGCAGGAAGTATGATTATATACAGGTGCTGGGGCAGATATCACAGCAGATAAGCGGCCTGATAGACCTGGACGCGCTTTCTCAAAAGGTCATACTAGGGATAAAAGAGACCATTTATCCTCAGAATATCCATTTATTCCTCAGAAATGAAGAAGAGGGCTGGTATTATTTAAAATCATATGTTATTGGTAACAGCTACAAGACGCTGGTCGAAAAGGACCCTTCAGGCGCCATCTCTACTTCTTTAAGGGTTTTCCGCAAGCTTACAGAAACAAAACAGCCGGTAGAAAAGCAGTTGCTGGGGCTTGACCCGGCATACGATGACGTTAAAGAGGAAGCGTTGGAGCTTTTTGATAATACGGACTCGGTCCTTATGTTCGGGTTGATCTTCGAGAACGAGATCCTGGGTTTGATTTTTCTGGGCAGAAGAGAAAACCTTAAGGACTATACACGGCTTGATATTAACGCTCTTAATAACCTCATCGTGAATATCACCGGAAGTTTCTATACTTCCCTTCATCACCATGACATATTGGAAAAAGAGAGGATGCAACAGGAATTGTTGTTAGCCAAAAATATTCAGACCACTCTTCTTCCCCATGGTTCTCCCCAGTTTCCGGGTATCCGTTTATGCGGGTTATATATGCCCTCTAAGGAGATAGGAGGAGATTATTACGATTTTATAATTCAGGATGAAAAAGCGGAAAAGAAACTATATATTACTATTGCCGACGTTTCGGGTAAAGGGCTTGATGCGGGATTAGTCATGGTTATCTTAAAATCCTCGATATACAGCCTGGCAAAATCATTTTCTTCGCCTTTACCGATAATAGCAGAACTGAACAAATTTCTCTGTACGCAGCTGAAGCAGCAGAAATTTGTTTCCATGTTGCTTTTGCGTTATTTAAGCACTGCGCCTGATGAGATCGTTTATTCGTCAGCTGGGCATGAGCATATCCTGATATACAGGGTTGCGGCCGCAGGAGAAGGAGCAAGGGCGGATATAGAAGTAGTCAGGTCGGGAGGACTGATCATTGGAATGGTCGATCCGATAGCCCATTTTTTGAATGAAGAGAAGATTAAATTACGCAAAGGCGATAAGGTGATCCTTTACACGGATGGCGCAACCGAAGCCAGGAACCCGGAATTCGAGATGTTTGGGCTTCCTAGTCTTATCAATTCTTTTAAGAGTCACGCCCATCTGCCCATACAGGACGTCATACAGAATATCCGTCAGGATATCAAAGATTTTATCTCAGCGGCCGAGCAGTACGATGATATCACGCTGGTAGGAATAGAGAAGGAGTAATCACGCGGGAATCGGCTGCGGGCCTGCAAAATTTCATCTTGCAAATTCAGCTTTTCAATAGTATTATATATACCTACCTTGGTTTTATAATCAGATAATTTTGCGGCGGAGTAGCTCAGCCTGATAGAGCACGCGGCTCATACCCGCTTGGTCGGTGGTTTAAATCCACTCTCCGCCACTTTACTTGTGTGAGAGGCAGTCCTCATTAGTTTAGCTATGTGGTAGACGGATGAGGACCACTCTCCGCCACTTTACTTGTGTGAGAGGCAGTCCTCATTAGTCAGCTATCTAGTAGGTGGATGAGGGCCACTCTCCGCCACTTTTCCCGCCTATAATAAGCAATCATTTAACAGAGGTGTATTATGTTTCTATACGGCCAAAGATCGGTAACAGAGCGTTTAAAGACTAACCCTCAAAGTATACAGAGGATCTACGTGCTGGAGGAGGTCCGCCGGCCCGACATTGTGAAGCTCGCGCGGGCCAAGCATGTTTTTGTGGAGTTTATTTCCAAGGGTAAGCTTCTTTATCTGGCCAGGGACGTCCACGCGCAGGGTGTAATAGCCGAAGTAAGCGATTTTGTGTACCAGGAGTTTGACGAAGTGCTCGGCCGCGAGCATAAACGCATTATAATGTTCCTGGACCGTATAACCGACCCCGTGAATCTGGGAGCCATATTGCGCATTTGCGCCTGCTTCGGCGGATGCGCCGTTGTCCTGCCGAAATTCGAATCTGTCGAGGTCAATGATACTGTGGTCAAGGTTTCCTGCGGCGCCGAGAATCATGTGCCGGTGAGCA
>JAQTUY010000031.1 GCA_028707105.1 Candidatus Omnitrophota bacterium
TTTTATCGCCCACGGTCTTTTTTATTTGCGCGATGGATTCATTGATAAAGGACTGCATGGTCCAGCGCCCCACACAGCCGCATACCCTGAACAGGAAATTCCCCAGTATTTTATCGCCTTTAGAAGTGTGCGTGACTTCAGGGTGGAATTGGACCCCGTAGATCTTGCGGCTGGTATTTGCCATAGCCGCTATCGGACTATTAAGCGTGTGGGCGAGCACGGTAAACCCATGGGGGAGTTTGGCAACCATATCTCCATGGCTCATCCAACTGGTTATATTGCCGGGTAAATGCATGAACAGATCGCGGATATTATCTATAAATAACTCGGTTTTGCCGTATTCGCGCTCAGGGTTATGCTTGACCTTGCCTCCCATGATCTGGGCGATAAGCTGCATCCCGTAACAGACTCCTAATATCGGTATCCCAAGCTTGAAGATATTCTTGTCGGGCATAGGGACTTTTTTGCCGTAAACCGAGGAAGGCCCTCCGGAAAGAATGATCCCTTTGGGAGCCATTGCTTTGAGGTCTTCCGCGCTGGTATTGTACGGCAGGATCCGGCTGAATACCTTATTTTCCCTTACCCTCCTGCCGATCAGCTGGGTATACTGCGAGCCGAAATCCAGGATCACGACGGTTTCCCGGCGCGGCGCAACGGCTTTAACCGGCATTTTTACTTTTTTCACGGCTCTCTTTACAGGCTTTCCTGCCTTGCGCATTTTTCCGGATATCCCGGACTTTTTTACCGCTTTCTTTTTATTTTTTTTCATTTCCCCATCCCGACCCGCTGGGCTACCTGAAATATCTTGCCTTCGGTCTGAATTGACGGAGCGATGATCATCTCAACGTCATGCATCTCTTTAATATCTTTGGCGCCTAAAGAACCCATGGAAGTCATTAACGCGCCCATCAAATTCTGGGAACCGTCATCGACTTTAGCCGGCCCGAAAAGTATTTCCTCCAGGCTTCCGCTCACGCTGACGCAGACCCTGGTCCCCCTCGGAAGATTGACATGCGAGGTAGCCATCCCCCAATGATACCCCTTACCCGGGGCTTCTTTCGCCCGGGCAAATGCCGAACCGACCATTACCGCGTCCGCGCCGCTGGCAAAAGCCTTGCAGATCTCCCCGCCGATACGCATTCCGCCGTCGGTGATGATAGGCACGTATTTGCCGGTCCTCTTGAAGTGGTAATCCCTGGCCGCGGCGGCATCAATAGTCGCGGTAACCTGCGGGACGCCGATACCCAGGACGCCCCGGGTAGTGCAGGCGGCTCCGGGCCCTATACCGATCAATAAACCTTTGGCCCCGGTATCCAGTAATTCCAAGGTCATTTCATAAGTGACGCAGTTACCGAGTATGATCGGGACCTTTGACGATCTGCAGAACTTATGCAAGTCAAGGACCTTGTATTCCTTAGAAATATGCTTGGTAGATGTAACTGTAGATTGGACTATAAAAATATCGACGCCGGCATCCTGGGCGATCTTCAGGAACCTTTCGGCCTTGGCCGGGATACAGCTTACAATGGCAGTCCCTTTTTTATCCTTGATCTGGCGTATTCTTTTACCGATCAAGTCCTCTTTAATAGGCCTGGTATATGAAGCCTGGATCAATTCGGTGGCTTTAGCGGGTGAGGCGCTGGCGATCTTTTCCAATACCTCTTCCGGGTTATCATAACGGGTCTGCACCCCGTCCAGATTTAATACCGCCAGACCCCCTAATTTGCTCATTTCAATGGCAAACTTGACATCGACCACTCCGTCCATCGCTGCCGCGAGTATCGGGACGCGGTATTTCTTACCGTCTATCTGAAAATGAGTATCTACCTCATTAGGATTGACGGTAACCATACCGGGCACCAACGCGATCTCATCAAAACCGTAGCAACGACGACCTCTTTTGCCTATTCCAAGCCACTCTGCCATTTTATCGCTCCTGTCTTATCTCGTTATTTTATAAGGGCTTATGTAATCTGATCTTATTTTGGCCTTCAAATGTTAGAAGATGAGTTTACTACAATATTAGCGCTTTGTCAAATATTATATTTAACGGGTCCTGTCTTGGCTGCTTTTCCGCGGGGACGCTTGTTTTGCCCCTGCGAGGCAAAACTTCGCTCGGGTCGGCTACGTCGCTCTCACCTGTTGCGTAAATAGCGGGTGAACCCTGCCCGCTCCTTGCCTCCACGCCCCGCTCCAAAACAGCCAAGCCACCCGTTAGTAATAATATAATTAATAGTCTGTTTGTTTCGGTATTCGAGAGCGGACATTATTCGTGCGCGAGCAAATACTGAAACAAACTATATATCGGATCATCTATGATAAAAAGGGCGAAGGTGATCTCTCACCTTCGCCCTTTTATGCTTAATACTGCTACTTTTTAATACTCCGGGTATCCGCCGCCGCCATGAGGCATTGCTGGCATAGCCGGCTTATCTTTTTCAGGCTTTTCAGTTATCAAACACTCAGTCGTAAGCAGAAGCGCCGCGATACTGGCCGCATTCTGAAGCGCGCTGCGGGTGACCTTGGTCGGGTCGATTACGCCCGCCTCGATCATATCCACGTAGGCGTCCTGGCTGACATCATAACCCATACTGGTCTTCTCGGCCTTTACGCGCTGAGCCACCACTGAACCCTCTAATCCGGCATTCTGGGATAATTGCCTGATCGGCTCTTCCAGCGAACGCCTTATAATATCAACGCCGATCTTCTCATCGCCTTCCAGCTTCATCTTTTCCAGAGCCGCAACGGTGCGCAATAATGCCACTCCGCCTCCGGGAACTATACCTTCCTGGACTGCGGCGCGGGTAGCGTGCAGGGCGTCTTCTACGCGGGACTTCTTCTCTTTCATCTCTGTCTCGGTAGCCGCGCCTACGTTGATGACGGCGACTCCACCGGCCAGCTTCGCCAACCGCTCCTGAAGTTTCTCTTTATCATAATCAGAATCGCTGTCCTCAACCTGCTTCTTGAGCTGGGCGATCCTGGCGTTGATGGCCGCGGTCTTACCGGCTCCCTCAACTATGGTAGTATTTTCCTTGTCGATCTTGACGCGTTTTGCCTTTCCCAGGTCATCAAGGTCGATATTCTCAAGCTTGATCCCCAGGTCCTCGGTGATCGCTTTACCGTTGGTTAAGACCGCGATATCTTCCAACATCGCTTTGCGCCTGTCACCGTAACCCGGAGCTTTTACCGCGCAGCACATCAGGATACCGCGGATCTTATTGACAACTAATGTCGCTAAAGCCTCGCCCTCTACTTCTTCCGCGAGTATCAACAACGGCTTTCCGGTACGGGCTATCTTCTCAAGTAAGGGAAGTATATCTTTAAGCGAAGATATCTTCTTCTCATGGATCAGGATATAAGGCTCCTCTAAGAGGGTCTCCATTCTCTCCGCGTCGGTCACAAAGTACGGGGAAAGATAACCCTGGTCAAACTGCATACCCTCGACTACTTCCAGGGTAGTGGCAGTGGATTTAGCCTCTTCAACGGTAATAACCCCGTCTTTGCCGACCTTATCCATGGCCTCGGCGATCAAGTCGCCTATGGCAGTGTCGCAGTTCGCCGCGATGGAGGCGACCTGAGCGACTTCTTTCTTGTCTTTAATGGGTGTTGATATCTTTCTTAATTCATCGACTACCTTTTCAACCGCTTTCTCAATACCCCTCTTGAGTCCCATGGGGTTGGCGCCGGCTGTCACGTTCTTTAAACCTTCGCGGTAGATCGCCTCGGCTAAGATCGTCGCGGTCGTGGTCCCGTCACCGGCGATATCCGAGGTCTTCTCGGCCACTTCCTTAACCATCTGGGCGCCCATATTCACAAAGGGGTCTTCCAAATCTACCTCTTTGGCCACGGTTACGCCGTCCTTGGTAATGGTGGGTGAACCGAATTTCTTGTCAATGATGACATTGCGGCCCTTAGGGCCAAGCGTTACTTTAACAGCTGCTGCCAGCTGCTGCACGCCTTCCAGGATCTTCCTGCGAGCTTCCTCGCTGAATAACAATTGCTTTGCCATTTAAAGACCTCCTTATTATTATTTCTTTATTATCCCTAAAATATCCTCTTCCCGCATAATGAGTAACTCCTCGCCGTCCTTTGTAGTGATCTCATTACCCGAATATTTACCATACAGGACAACGTCCCCTGCCTTGACCTCCGGAGCCTGCACGCTTCCGCTATCAAGGACTTTGCCTTTACCAACAGCTACTACTTTACCTTCCTGCGGTTTCTCCTTTGCTGTATCCGGAAGAAGTATCCCGCCTTTAGTCTTTGATTCCGCCTCCAGGGGTTTTACTACCACCCTATCGCCTAATGGTTGTATGTTCATCACCCGCACCTCCTCTTTTTTGTTAAAACATACACTCTTAATTTTTTATTAGCACTCTCTTTACGAAAGTGCTAATTGTAACCAAAAATACAATACTTGTCAAGTATTTTTTAAATTTTTTCTTACTTTAGGCCAAAACAGGTCAGAGATGCTTCGAAGAGATGGCTGAAAAAATCGACGGCCTCGGGGTCTTTTACCGTCATGCTCCATAAATGCCGGGCAAAACCAGCCTGAGCCAATCCATACTGCGCGAAAACTATCTGGCCTATCGCGACATGCCCTGCCGCGATCTGGCCGACGCCGAATATAACGCCGAGAGCCACCTGGGCAATGACGATCGGCGCCAGGATAGCCTGCCCGATGCCGAACAAAAAACCTACCCCGCACTGAGCTATGGTTATCAAGCCTACACCGAATTGCCCGATAGCGATCACGCCCCTGGCGATACGTATTTTTCCGTCGGGTCCCCTGCCTACGGCAATATGTATCAAAGGATACCTGCCGTAGTGTATCCTTGACTTCCACTCAAACCCATACCCAGAGGGGACGTTCCCCAAGGTACCACCCTTTCGCGTCATAAGCTATTGCGCCTCCATCACTACCAAGGTGATATCGTCAAACTGTTCACGGGTGCTGATATAAGCATAGACATCGTCTTTGATCGAAGCAAGTAACTCAGTCGCGGGCTCCGCGCCGTGTTTGGACACAAGTTCGGTTAACCTGGGCAAACCAAAGAGGTCTTCCTGGGGATTACGGGCTTCAGTGACGCCGTCGGTATAAAGCACGACCTTATCTTTAGGATTAAGCATGATCGACCTGTCTTCCAGAAAACCGGAGATATCCGGTATCATACCCAGCATGAACCCTCCGGATTGGATGGATTCCACCTTCCCGCCGCCGCGGTATATGAGTATATGCTCGTGGCCTGCCGAAGAATAAAACAACTTCCTGCTCTCGGAGTCCCAACGGAAATAGAGCATAGTCATGAACTTCTGTCCGCCGATATGCTGGTTTAAGATCGTATTAGTCCTGAGCAGGATCTGCTTGGGCGAAGCTTCATCCTGGGAAAGAGTATGTATGGCTGTTTTGGCCATGGCCATCAGCAGGCCCGCCGCTACGCCTTTACCGGAAACGTCGCCAATGACAACGGCAAGATGATCTTTATTGGGAAGGGTCACAAAATCATAGTAGTCCCCTCCTATTTCCTTGGCCGGCTGCATCAGCCCTTCAACGGTAAGCCCCTGTATATTCGGGACATGCCTGGGCAGAAGATTCATCTGGATCTCCCTGCCGAGCTTCATCTCCTCAGCCAGGCGCTCCTTTTCTACAATATCCTCATGGTGCATAGCGTTATCTATGGTGATGCCGATCTGGCGGCCCATATTCTCTAATAGCTCAATATCTTTGATAGTGTAAGCCTGGAGGTTCTCCTTCTTTCCAATGCCTACTAAGGCGTTAACCTTGCCTTCCATGACCACAGGGATCAAAAGTTCAAGAGAATTCCGGTTCAGGAATTCCGACGCTTCCCTTTTTATAGGCTGGTATTGAGGGTCAGAACCCACCGGTTCTCTTTCCAGGGCTTTTTGATAGGCCTGCAGCCATTGGCTTAAAGAAGAATCGTGTTTCAAAATAATATGGTCCGGCTTTTCTTCGCCGACGAACTGCTCATAACCGATCAAGCCCGCCTCGGTATAATTAACCTCGCCCGGTTGTTGGACTAAAACCAGGCCGTTGCGGATATAAATAACGTCTTTTAGTTCTTTAAAGAGGCGGCTGACCACGTTATTGATGTCAAGCTCGCTTCCTATCTTCTGGCCGATCTCGCCTAAGACCCGGTAATAATCGTATTTTCTCCGCCTGAATAAGTGATCGACATAGGGCTTGAGTTTAGAATAATACCAGACAAAAAAGATAAGGACAACACTGGTCAGAGCCAGCTTAGCGACGCGGCCAAGAGAAGCGATCCAATCCATCGAAAATGTGACCAACAGACCGACAGGCAAAATAACCAGCAATAATGTTAAAAGCCAGAGAGCCGTCTTATGGATGACCGTATCGATCTCCATCAGCCGGTGGCGAACGATAGTATAGAAAAGAATTGATATGCACCCGATAACAAAAAGGTTGCCGAACGGATATATCTCGATATGGTAATTAGGGACAAAATCCACCCCCGCCAACCAGTAGGTAAGCAGGGCCAGGAACACATACTTGCTCTGATTCTGCAGGACGTAATTTTTTTCTTTCCTTGCTCTCATATAAACACGCCAGAGCGTGCTCATCAGGGCATACACCGTGATACCCAGAAGGGTGACCAGGTAGAGCGGATGCAGTATCGATACCTTGGGATAATACCCCCAGAAATACTTATATACGCCGGTCATGAACAGATTTGTCGTTAAGAGGAAAACAAAGAAAATAGCCCCCAGGACATAAGAAGCGTATATTATCATTATCTGTTTTCTATCCTTTAAGAAACTTGCTCCGAAATGACAATTGACTACCGGGATAAAAATCACCCCTCCATACCCGATCCTCAAAAGAATATTGGCCACATTCTCATTCACGGAAAGATAGGCGATACCATAGATAAACTGCCAGATGAATGCCATCACCGCCATAAGAAGGAACGTCCTGCTCACCGGGCTCTTTTGGTTTTTATAAAAAACAAAGAGCCCCAAAAAGATAAAAAGGAACGCCACCACAAAATTAGGGACCGCGTAAATATTGAAACGGTAATTCTGCAGGTTAAAAATCTCCCCCATTATAAGATCCCCCTTCTAGCTTCTATACCCGCCTATGGCCTCATCCACTTCAAGTAGCCTCTAATACGACCAAGGTAATGTCATCATACTGCGGCGCGCTGCCGATAAACTTATACACCTCATCCTTAATCACCTTCATCAGGTCTTTAACCGGCATGGCGCTGTGTTCTTTGAATACTTCCTTTAATCTGTCCAACCCGAACCTACCCTGGCCCGCATCCAGAGCCTCGGTCACACCGTCGGTATAAAGCAATATCTTATCCCCGGGGCTCATCCGGATCTGCCCTTCATCCATGAACCTCTCAATATCGGCCATCATCCCCAGCATGATCCCGCCGGACTGGATGGCTTCCAGTTCTCCGGTCAGCTTACGGCAAATCAAGATATGCTCATGGCCGGCAGATGAATAGGTCAAGGTCTTAGTATGGGCATACCAGGTAAAATAAAGCATGGTCATGAACTTTTGTCCGCCGATATGCTGGTTTAAAATGGCATTGGCGCGAAGCAGGATCTGCCGGGGAGAAATCTCCTGCTGAGAAAGAGTCTGGATAGCCGTCTTAGCCATAGCCATCAAAAGCCCGGCTCCGACGCCCTTGCCGGAGACATCGCCGATGACTATCGAAAGGGAATCCTTATTCGGCAGGGTAATAAAATCGTAATAGTCCCCTCCTATTTCCTTAGCCGGCTCCATCATCCCTTCAACAGTAAGGCCTAAGATATGCGGCGACTGCTGGGGAAGAAGCATCATCTGGATCTGCCTGCCCATGCGCATTTCCTCATCCAGCCTCTCCTTCTCCACCAATTCCTGATAGTGCAGGGAATTAAATACCGTAACCCCCGCTTCGTTGCCGAGTTTCTCCAAAAGCTCAATATCCTTAGCCGTGTATGCTTTAAGATTCTCCTTTTTGCCCAGGCCCAGGACAGCATTGACCTTATTATCCAGGCTAAGGGGCACCAGCACTTCGACCTCCTGCTGAACAAACCAGGCAAGCGCATCAGACCTGATCGGCTCATACTCAGCTTCGTTCTCCAGCTGTCCCCTTTCCAGGACCCGCCCGTGTTCAGAGATCCACTGCGCCAAACCGCCGCATAACTGCGCCCCTTCCGCGCCTGAGAGTTCCTTTTCCTCCTCTTTTGAGAATATCTCTACGGAAGAACGCTGTTTTTGCCCGTCGGCCTGCTTATAGCCGCGCCTTCCGCTTAAAAAACATTGATTCTGGCTCAGATCTACAATATAAAGAAGGGCGTTACGCAGGTACATCGCCTCGCAAACCTCGGTCAAAAGCTGTTTGGTAAGCTCTTCAATATTGATCGCGGTCGATATCTTCTCGGCGACCTTGCCCAGTATCATCTGGTAATCATACTTACGCCGGCGGAAGAAATGATCGATCCGCGGCTTGAGCCGGTGGTAATACCATAAAAATACCAGCAGTGTAGCCGACACCAGCGCCCCTACCGCGATAGGACTTAAAGAAAATATCGCGTCCTTTAAAAAAGCGTAAATAATGCCCACCGGAGCGACCAGAAAAAGTATACTTAAAGCCCAAAGTATTGTTTTATGAATAACTGTGTCTATTTCCATTGCCCGATAACGAATGATCGCATAACTATTAATGACGACATATAATATTATAAAAGGGCTTGTCAACGGCGGGATCGTGAAAGGTAACACCTTCATAAATGAGAAGAAATTCGGCAGGCCGCATAAAGCTCCGATGATATTACCGATAAAAAAAAGCATCGCCTGCTTCTTCTGAATATGCCCAAGCCGGCGATAATGCTTCAAAAGGGCAAAAAAAGCGATATTCCAGAAGGCGATATAAGAAAAAACATACACCGCGTAAACCGGCCCCGGCTTGTACACATATCCCCAGTCTATGGGAACAGGGTCGCTTTTAAAAAGCGTGGTTGGTACAGTAACGGAAAGAAGGACGGCAAAAACATAAGACAGGAATAAAAAACGGCGGTAATTACCGGCAATACCCAGCCACTCAAAAACAAAATGCATATTCCCGACAGCTATAAAACTTACCGGTATTGCCATGCATGTTACGAATATGTCGTAAAAACGAACATTCGGAGAAAAACGCATCATGCAGAAAACAAACAACGCGTAGAAACTTACCGCCATCGTAAAAATAAAAAAAGCCCTCTTGACAGGGTCGCGCCAATTCTTGGATATCACCAAAAAACCTATGGCGATCCCTCCTATCGCGGTCAGAAGATTCCCGTAACCCAAATAGTATTTAAACCACATCTATTGGCCTCGCGTTATAAAGAATGGCGTTTTAGGAAGGCTTCTTTCTTGTTAACCCCGCAGCATTATCTTGGCGGTAGCCTTACCGCTCATCATCACCGCGACTATACCGCCGCAGGGATAAGTCCAATGCCCGGACAGGAAAAGGCCCTTAATAGGCGTTTTAGGCAGCAACCCGTTAATAGTGCCCTGCTCGACAGTAGCCTCCCAGCCATAAGCAGCGCCGCCGGAATTCAAAGTGTATCTCTGAAAAGTAGCGGGCGTGGCCAATTCCTTGACCAACACATTATACTTAGGAATATTAGGGTTGATCTTTTTCGCTAATGTTATTAAATGCTTCTCGGCCGCCTGTTTATACTGTTCATATTCCGGGGTATTTCGGGGAGGAACCGGACAGCCGGTAGGCGATATAACGCTGACGATATGCTTACCCGCGGGAGCCAGGCTCGGGTCAAGCATTGTCGGAATGGTCAAAACAACGCTGTCAATAAAGGGCTGCCTGCAGCATTTATCATAAGCTTCTTTAAGGTCATAAGAATCAAAATAAACTATCTCTGAGCTATAGACCCCCTCGGGCTTCGGATCCCCTTCCAGGCCTAACCACAATTCATTGAAAGAGACCGAGGGACGGAACTCCTCAAGTTTTCTATCCAGCTTAGACGGAATATGCTCCCTGCCGATCAGTTCCTGGAAGGTATGCCGGGCGTCGGCATTGGAAACGATTTTTGAAGCAGTGATCTCTTCACCCTGGTTGGTCAACACGCCCTTGACGCACTTATTATCCAGGATTATCTTTTCAACCTTGGTGCTGACCTTGACCTGGCCGTTATTTCTTTCGATACACCTGATCAAAGCCTTAGGCAGGGATTGCGCTCCGCCCTTGGGATAAAAAAGCCCTTCGTAATGGATGAAATAAAAGAATGATAACCCCATGAGCGCGGAGAGCTTCTGCGGCGGGAGGCCCAGGAACATAAAGATCATCGCCGAAAAAAGGAATTTCAGCTGTTCGTCCTTGATAAATTCATCCAGGACCTGCTGGAAGGTCTTGTTGTATATCTTAAAAATAACCGGGAACCTTACCGGCATAACCATCAGGTCAAGCGCTCCGTATTTCGGCACGAAATCCCTGATCTCATCGCCAAGTTTATTAATCAATTTATAAAGCCTGAATAATCCGTCCTTCTCCTGGGGGAATTTTTCGTAAAGGATAAATAGGAAATCAATGAAATCCCGCAGGACCACTGTCCAGCCGGCGGGGTGGAAAATAGTATACAGGTCCGTGAACTTGACCAGCTCGATATCTTTTTCCGCGCCGAGGTCTTTGAGTATGCTCAAAAGAATGCTGTCCTGGTAAAGATTGTCTTTTGCCCCGCCCTCGATGAAATGCATCGCGGCGTCAAAGGTAAAGCCCTCTTTAGTAAAGGAAGAACAATACCCTCCCGGTATTTCCGCCTGCTCCAGGACCAATACCTTGAATCCCGCCTTGGATAAATACGCGGCGCAGGTCAAGCCTCCTATCCCGGAACCGATGACTATTATATCGTAATCATTCTTTGCCATATCTCACGCTCCACACGAAGTTAAAGGTCAAACAGGCCATCCGGCATCTTGATATCCAGGGCGATATCGCTGTAATCCATGGAATTAACCAGTATCTTGCCTTCATAGGTCTCGCTGGCAACGGGCAAGAAGCTGGAAGCGTCGATCCAGAGCTTCCTGGCGGTAATGCCGTCCTCGTCAAGGCCGTCTATCGCCAATAAATACGCCTTACGCCCCCCCCGCTCGCGGATGCCTTCAATTTTTAATTTATTGTCCTGGCGGTAAGCCTTTAATTTATCCACAATGCTAAGCCAGTCAGATTCCGTGATAGTGCCTCCCCGGAGCGAAGTGACCATCCTATCGGTGATCTTGCAGGTGGCAACGAACGGCTTGAATATCCCTCCGTGCCGGGCGCGCACACTGCCGTTTTTATAAACAGCGGTCGATCCCTTATTCTTGCCCTTGATTATCTCCATACGGATGATCCTGGGCTTCATAAACGAATATTTATAGACCCTCAGGTCGGTTTTCGATCCGAGCCTTTCGAATTTAGTCAATAAGCACTGGAAATTGTCAAGCTTAGCGTAATTATCGGAAAGACGGTTTATTACTTGATCAACATCGGCCGCGGGGACAGTCCGGTAGGAACCTTGAGCGCTTAGCGCCCAAGGCAAACATAAAACAACGAAGGAAATAAGGATGAGATATCGCGCAAAGATATTAATATATGCCCTGGGCATGTTGAAGCTCTATCTTCTTTCGATATACAATCTGTCAAGGTTTTTAAGGATATCCTTCACGGCGTCAAACATCGCTTCTTTGATCTTTTCCCGGTCCTTAAAATCTATCTGGGTAAACTCAATACCTGTCTCATAACAATCCTGCCCGGCTATCTTTGAATAATACTGCCAGACCACGTCGCCGCGCACTAAAAGCGGCGGCGAGCTCTCGGAAAGATGGATCTCCAGCTCAATGGGGCTCTTGAGGGGCAGAGGATCGCCGACCATGATCCTCACACCCCCAAGGCTTATATCCTGAGTAAAAGACCTTGTCTTCTCCAGCTTTGATTCTTTGGAATCCAATGTGCGATACGCCACAGCGACCGGTATATTCAACCTGGCAAATTTTCTCTTCTCTTTTATCGACACGGATCCCTCCTTGCTTGCCTTAAAACTTCTTATCCCTTTTTACTCTTATATTCCGAGATCAAGGATCTCGCTTCATCCTGGAACGCCTTATCATAGGCTTCAACGGGCTTAAGGGCCAGACAATCATTCCACGCCTTTCTTGCCAGATCCCATTTACCGACCGTCATGTAGCATTTACCAAGCTCAAGATGATGCTCGACTACCTTAGGATTAACGGCAGTAGCTTCTTCCAGGTATTTGACGGCTTCATCCTTACTCGCGGGCGGAAGTCCGCCGTAAAGCATCTTAGCGAACATCTTCAGCACCCCGGGCAAGGTCGCCACTTCCCGATGCCAGGAACCAAGCGTATGCAACGCCTCATCATTCTTGGGGTCGATCTGTAAAGCTTTTTCGGCTTCTATTTTTACGTCTTTGGATAACTCAACCTTGATCTTGCCGCCTTTAAATAACGCGAGCCTGCCTTTAGCAATAGCAAGTTTTACGTGGCCTTCTATCTTATCCGGACTGATCTCGACTGCTCTTCCCGCGAATCCGGCGGCTTTTTCATAAAGAGCGGCCTTATCGGCTTCCTTAGCCATGATCCCCATCTTGATATAATTATCGGCGGCTCTCCATAAAGCATCATAATTCTTAGCATCGCCTGCCAGCATCTTTTCGTAGACGGCGGCAGCGCCCTTGTAATCTAATTTTTGAGACAACTCTTCACCGGCCTGGATATTGTCAGCCGCCTGCGCCGCTACGGCAAATACCATTCCCAAGACCAGCGCGAACAACCCCGCGAATAATGCCGACTTCCTCATGTCCCCTCCTCCTTTTGAAAACTGAATAACGCATCCGCATAGGAATCGTATATAGGTATTAGCTTGGCGACCCCGATCACGTTAAACAGTTCCTTCACGTTCTGGTTGACCCTGCAGAGCTTCACGTCCCCGCCCTGCCTCCTTGCCCGCACATGCGCGTTAATAAGGCTTAAATTTCCGCTGCTGTCGATAAACTTTAATTCGCTTAAGTCAAATAAAAGCTTGGAAAATCCGCCGTCCATGCATTGTTCTATCGCCCTGCGTACCGCGTCGGCATTGGTTATGTCCAACTCACCGATGATCTTGATCAATTTAACGTCAGTACAATTAGGGATATCCTTTATTTCCACTTTAGCGACGTGTTCCATATATCCCCCTTAAACGCACTTATTAAAGCTTCAGGAAGAACAGACCATATTCCCGCCCTTGCTTTTTGACTGATACAGGGCCTCATCGGCCTTACGGACCAGCTCATTCTCATCCAGGGCATCAACGGGGAAAGACGAGACTCCTAAACTTACCGTAATTTTCAACTTCTTATCCAGTTCCATAAAATTAAAATTCTCGATATTTTTGCGGATCCTGTCGGCCAGGACGCAAGCGCCGTCTTTACCGGTCTCAGGCAAAACGATAGCCAGTTCATCTCCTCCCCAGCGGGTCGGTATATCTTCGTCTTTACGGATGGACAACTTGATGACCAGGGCTATTTTCTTTAAAATAATATTTCCGGTCTGGTGGCCGAAAAGGTCATTAGCCTGTTTGAAATGGTCGATATCCATCATAATGATAGATACCTTGGAGAAATAGCGGCGGGCCCTGGAGATCTCCTCTCTTAAGCGCTGTTCGAAATAACGATGCACAAAAAGCCCGGTAAGCGAGTCGGTTATGGAAAGCTCGTAAAGGCGGGCGTTAAGGACGATCATCAGCAGCTGGTTAGTCAAAGTAGTATACAGATCCTGGTATTCTTTACTGAAAGGCTCATTGACCCTTTTTGCCAGCGCCAACACTCCGATCTTATTCTCTTCCCTGATAAAAAGTGGTTTGCATATCCAATAGCCCGGGTTCCCCGAGTCGTCAAAATAGAGCTTATCTTCCGAAGGATCATGGGAATCTCCCTGCTTGATATAAATAGTCTCGTTGGAAGCCAGGGCCTTGCCCATCAGCCCCTTATCCCCCTTGACATTCAAAAGTATGTTCTTTTTGGTATCATCAAGGCCGCGGTTTATGAAAAAGAGGGTATCTCTGATGTTCTTTTCCTTGAAGATCATTATGAACCCGGAATACGCGCCGAGCATTTCCAGTAATATCTCAAGAACGATGTTTAGGAGCACCTCGGTATCCAGCCCGAAGTTGATGGCGGTAGTCACTTCATTGAGGACCGTCAGCTCTTCCATATGCCGCTGAAGAAGCTGGTAGAGGGAATTATTTTCCAGGGTCACGATGAACTGATTAGCGCAGCTATAAAGGAACATCCGGTCTTCATCCGTATAAGGCTCACCGGTGAATTTTTTGCCGATAAAATAAACGCCTTTGAGCTCCTTGCGCAGGAAAAGCGGGACTACCAGCTCCATCTCCATGGCAGTGAGCATATCCTTAGCTTCGCCTTCCTTCATGTCGCTCACGAAGATGACGCCGTCTTCCTTCTCGGTGATCTCCTGCTGGATATCGTTTATTCTGGATTTGATCTCGGAGGAACTATCCGATTTGGTGAGGTTGCCGTCTTGAAAAAGGTACAGGAAGGATTCCTTATCTTCTTTCTCCAACACGAAGATCGCTACTTTTTTTATTAAAAACAGGCCGGCGACCGAACGGCTAAAGACCTCTATCGTCTGATCGACACTCAACTCCAGATCCAGATGGAGGTCCTTAATGACATTAAAAATGCTCAGTAATTCTATAAGCTTGCGCTTGAGCTGTCTTTCAGCGTCGATCATTTATATGGCCTTGTATTGTTCCTACCTAAGCCCTACC
>JAQTUY010000032.1 GCA_028707105.1 Candidatus Omnitrophota bacterium
GTTCTTCGCTATGCTCCGGGTATCGATTACCTTACCGGTTTCAATAGCTTTGATAGCTGAGCGGATTGTTTCGTCCAAGCCAAAGATGCCGTTGGCATCAAAAGCAGCGTATTGAATACCATTCTCGACTAAGGCATCGCTATTATAGGTTATAGCGATCGTCTCGATGTTATCATTGGCATCGAACCCGCCCTTGCCACCCTTGCCTTCTCCGCCACCAGGTAAAGTCTCATTCGGGTTAGCTTCAGCTTTAGCCTCAGGAGCGTTGGTTTCGGTGGTTGTAGTTTCGCTGGTGGTGGTCTCTGTTCTGATGGTATCCACATTGGTATTTCTGGCGCAAACAGTATAGCCAAACTTATCCTCGGTTTTTTCCTGAGTAGTCTTGTCTTTCAATGTTTTTATATGCTCTTTAGCTCTCAGGGAATTTCTAACAATAACGGTAACGCCAGATGCTAATAATTCGGCCGGAACAGATATGGCCCTGCGGTTATCCCTATCATTAGCCGAATAACCTACTACATTACCTCTTTCATCGATATCCAAAAGCCTGATAGTATGGTAATTACCATTGCTTGTTTTATAAGCCACCACTATATTGCGCGAGACTTCCCTGTACAACCTGACCATCTCTTCCAGCTTGGCGCCGTAAGCCGTGCTATTAGGATTATAGCTCATCAAGGTCTCGAGATTCACGAAGCCGTCATGATTAATTTTGATTATCGACCTGTTTTCATCGAAGACCCCTTCCAGCATATCGACCTGCTCAAGCGCAGCTACCGCGCAATTGTCTCTCTCACCGTAAAGAACAGGGTTAATGGAAATATGGCGCTGCCTGCAAATCTTGATCACCCTGTCTAAAGTCTCCTTGGCATTTAAGCCGACGAAATCTTCACTCCTAAACCCAATCTCTTTATCTATCAGGTAATTCTTAAGGGCTCTGGGTATGGCCAATCTCCTGATCAACCTGCGTGCCTCATCGGACAACTTCTGTTTACGCATAGCGGCATAGTCGCCGGCTACGCTCCTAACTTCTTTTTCAGCTTCTTCTTTAAATTCATCGTATAGCTTTAACGTTGAAACTGAACCGTCAGCATTGAAATCGGCTTCGCCGCGGGCTATCGCTTCTTTGACCTTCTTAGCTACTCTGGTATCAATATCGCTCTCTCTAATCCTGACATTCTCCATTACCATCTGGTTGACTCTTTCTTCCTTGATATCCTTGGACAACTTCTGGCTAAGCTCTCTGCGCTCCTGGGTAGTCAACGCCCTGACATTCTCCTCAAACCCGGTCTTAATAGTCTGGGCTATCTCAATCAACCCTTTAACCAAGGCATTCTTTAACTCTATATTCTCAGAAGCATTAACCCTGATGAGTATCAACCCTACATGCTGGTTGATAGCTGCCTCCATACATTCAAAACGCTGCTGTTCTATCATTATCGAGCAGAGGTCGGCGATAGCTCTATCAACACCAGATTCAGCGAGGAACCAATTGGACATATTGTCGCCCTGGGCTTTCTTATAAGCCTCACGAGCTACTCCCTCGATCCACTCTCTTCTCTGGTTGACGATAGTCTGTATTAAAGCGATTGCCTTCTCCATAGTACCTTCCTTTAAATAAGGCTGTAATATTACCAGGAGTCTCCTGAACTGAACGCTAGTCTTTACCTCTTTATTAGTCTTTATTATCTCACTACGCTTCTCGGGAGTCAACTTCTTAGGGGCAAGATCTTTCGCGGGAGGAATAACTGCATCTAAACCACCAAAACCAGCGGCTTTGGAGACTAAACTTCTCCCACCTCTGGTTATTGAACTTACACTTCCAGAACCACTGCCTATTGCGGTATCGATCCCGATAATTGCTCCGGCGACACCCACAAAGGCTGAACCTGCGCACAAGAGCAGCGTATTATGCGTAGCGATTCCATTAATGATCGCGGCTACGCCAACCACGCCTGCAACCGTACCTAAGAAGATGATGTTGGTAAAGCCTTTGTTCTGCGCGTTCTTCTTGTTTTCCTGGGCCGCACTCGCCCCACCATCGATCTTGGTACTCTTTGTTCCTACTCTTGCACCAAAGCTTACTACTTTCTTACCTAATACACTAACCAATTCACCTATTCTCTTTGCGCTCTTGTCTGCTGCCACGACCGCGCCTTGCGCAAGGCACGCCGCCACGCTTATGGGCCCGGCGTCTTTTCCGCGTCCCGAACCATCCTGCTGATGCAACTGCACATCTTTGGTCATACCGAAGGCAGGCGTAGACGCGAAATTGCTAAAGAACCTGAACACAGGGCCGATAACAGGCATGCTATTGACCCCTCCGTCGTTCCACACCTTTTGGGGTTTAGATGTCGGAATCTGTGCTGCGCCTACAGGCTGAGCCATCGGTGAGGCAGGCGGCTTAGGCCCGGATTTATTATCTTTATCCTGAGTATTATTAGTTTGTTCTTTGATCCTATTTTCATAGATGTTATTGGCTATAGGAGTAACTTTGGCTTCCCAAGCTTGCTTATCGGATAAGAGCTTCTGTACATCGATAGGCTTGATCTGGCCCTTCGCTAAATCACCCTGCAAGGTATTTATTGTCCTCTCTTCAGCCTTGAGCCAATCCCTGACAGAAATAGTAGTATCGGCAAGAAGATCGGTCATAACCTGTTCTTTCTTGATGTTCAAGGCTTCCATAGCGATATTCTTCTCTTTTATGGCTGCCAGGCGATTAGTAACTGTTTCGGTTGATACGCCAAATCCTTCCTCCATTCTGATAAGAGATTCAGTAAATAATTCCTTTGATACGCCTGTATCTTTAAATGCACCCTGCTCTTCGGCTCTGGCTATAATAGCTTCAATATTGGCCAGATCGGACATGAGGCCGCTCTTAGCAAGGTTACTTAATCTTGCTTCAAAAAGTAAACTCTTCCAGGCAGGAAGCTTACCCTGCCATAATGCCGGTAAATTAGCCCTTAACTCGTTGTAATTGGCTATATTCTTAGCCCAATATGCCACCGGCTTAGGCAGCCCTTTGGCTTTACTTAAGAATGCCGCCGCGTCAGACTTGCCTGTAGCCAAAGCTGCCAGGTCAAGAACGGAGACATTGTTGCGATCAACACCCAGCCTAGCCAGGAAATTATCCGCTTCTTTGACTGACTCAAGATCTTTAGTAGTCAGATTCGATATAAATATAGGTAAGAGCTTTATGGGTAAATCCACAGCGGTAGAATCCTGATCCCGGCTGGTCAAAACAGATAACATTCTCAGGTCTTTGATCTTAGGTGAAACTTTATATAAGTCTTTTAAAACAGAGATTGTTTCCGCGGGGGTTTGCGCGGCATAAACCTTCCTATTCAGTTTAGCCAGGCTGTCCGCATACGGCTTCACGCTCTTATATTCGGGCGAACCGGCAGGAAGTTTCCCTAATACAAAATTAGCCAGCTGAGCCATATCATTGCCAGAAATAAGCGCGGCAGCATCTTTAATATCGGCCTTTATGCCGAACTGCTCTAAAACGCCGCTAATGGCCATAACACGTTCAACGCCCTGCGCAGAGGTATTATCGAATTTTATTGCTCCCTGTTCGCTTAACTGCAACACAATATCAAAAGCTTCTTCATAAGTAGGAGTTACGGGGATATTCAGGTTAAACGTACTGGACAATGCCTGTCTCTGAGGCGCTATTAAACCTCTTAAAACATTGACCTGCTCCAATACGACCTTGCCTTCATTGGTAAGTATTCCCTCTTTAATATATTTTCTATCTTCAAATCTCTTGACTAAAGCCGGAGACGCCGCCTGGACCTCTTTAGACAATTCCGCTGTAGTTAACATATCCTTATCGCGACTCCAATTCAGGGTCCTATCAAGCCTTGCCATGACTTCATTGATCTCAGCCGGGCTATACTTTTCTCCGGTTTTGGATTTTGACTCCATAATCCTGTAGATATTTTGTTTATTAGCATCCACCAGCATCGTATCTGCCACTCTTAAGATCTCGCGGCTTACCTCCGCGGGTGTCTTGGCAGCTTCTAAACGCGCGACCTCAACGTCCGTAAGACGCTTATCGTGGATGGAAAGAATGAAATCTGCTTCACCGGGCATTCTGCGTTCTGCTGCTTTGGGGGTTATTCCTACCCTCTGCGCGGCCTGGGCGATATCCACGGTTGATGCGGCGTTGCCTAAAATGATGGCCGCGCGAGCATCCTTGCCGGAAGATGACTTCGCAGCCAGGTTTACCGCATCATAAAGGCCCTGGGCCAGAACAATACGAGTCTTAAGAGGATTATCTTGAATATCCCTGGTGATCTCTCCAAAATCTTTACTCTGGCCGTTTATATCCGCGACCAATTTTACTTCGGCCTTGCCAAAGGCAGTATCTTTCAAAACTCCTTTTTGCTGCTGTTTAATCACTCTGGCAGCAAGCTTCAGGTCTTCCGCGCTGTTACAGGATACGATTAATAAATTAGTATTTTTACCCTGTTCACTCTTGGCAAAATCAAATATGCGACCGATAAGGGCTTTTGCTACCGCCTTCTTGCTGTAGTCGCCCTTATCCAGCTGCATATTTACGAGAGGGATAACATCAGGTTCGGGATTAATCTGATACACATCCGCTTTTAAACCCTTACTAAAGGTTTCTTTAAATCCTTCAGCCGTTCCGGTAAAGCCGATGAACCCATCTGCCTGTTTTAAAGCATCAGTATAGCTAACCTGGCTTTTAACTTTGCTTAACACGCAGTCTGAATAAAGCTCCATTCCAGCATGATGCTTTACAGCGATCATCCTGGCTCTGGCATTTAAATACATACCTTCATCGCCAAAAATGGTACCCGGTATAATTTCACCGGTCCTGACATCCCGGGTAGCGTAACCAATAACCTTGCCGTTATTATCTTTCTCCAGGCTATAATGCAAGCCCAGATCCGCGACCAGGGAATAAGCCACACCTTCAAGTAAGGTCTTTAACTCCGCATCACTATGCCTGGACAACTTCGCTTCCGCCGACTTCTTGAATTCAGCTATAAGTTCTTTTTCTATCACGGATTTAAAGGCGAACTCATCTCTGATGGGATTACCCTGTGCGTCGCGCTTATTTTCAATGAATAAGCGGGGATTATCTTTACCCAGCTTATCCAGGCCCAGTTTAAACAATTTCTCATCTATAGGCCTTGCGAAATTCTCTAATTTGTTCTTTTCGGCCGCAGGCAGAGAATTCCAGATACCTTTTACGTCTCCGTACACTAAAACAGGAGCCTGGAATCCGGATTGAGGCTCGTCAGTAAATATGATGGTGCCTTTTAACTTCAGTTCGGACGCCAAGCGCTGTAATCCGGAAATACTCACGATCTTGATACCTGCCTCGGGCAAAGAAGATTCGTTAGTGTCAATTTTATTATTGTAATCTTTGAACGCGGGATCATTCACCAAGCTCTCGATATTTTCAGGCTTGGAGGTAGCAAAAACGATCTTTAAACCGGGGTTATTTTCAACAAGCAGCCTGGCTACTACTAAAGCCTCGGCAGTCTTACCGCCGGCGCACTGAAGATCAATAATAGCCTGGGGCTGTTTTCCGGTTTTTAAATATTTCTCGGTCAGCGCTGTTACGATAAGCCCGCTGGCTATCTGATAAGGATCGTGCTGCCAAGAAGGCTTATTAGCAGGCTGAAATTTTTCTCTGGCTAAGGCGCTCTCAGCGAATTGTCTATAAGGCGCCTGCGCTTCGGTCAAAGGCTTACCGGCTTTGATATTATTGATGGCCTCTATTACGATATTGGCCTGTGTAAGGGAATTTTCTACGCTTATTGTCTGGAATTGAACTGCGGGAACCAAGGATAATTTAAAAGCTGTGCCTTGAGCGCTGCCCGGCGACCTGTTTCCTGTCCCGGAATTCATCTGAGCTAACTGGCTTAACTTCAACTCCGCGGTATCCAAATTCACCTTCTGCCATCCCATCTCTTTGGCTTGGCTCAAATCCAGCCCTTGATATTTAGGCATGCCGCTTATACTGCTCACTCCGAAAGCTTTACCTTCTTTGCTTTCTGCTACCACAAAAGGCTTATTAGAATTCTTATCCCAAAGGATATCCCCGGTTATCAAGATACCTTCGATAGGTACGAAACTATTGTAATTTTTAATAGCTGATACCAGGTCACCTTCTGCCGAGAGAGAGCTTTTAACCGCTGCCTCGCGGGTCTGGTTATCCAGGAATACCTGAGTAACAGGAGAAACGAACTTTTCTGTCAGGCCGGAAATTACTACTGTATTGATAGTTTTATTGCCGTCTAAAGCATCTGTCTTTATTGATACCGTGTTAGCATCTAATCCTTTAACGCTGCTATCCTGCGCATTTGTTTTTATCGAGGCATTATCCGGAATTACAATAGCCGACTTCGCGGTTTGCTGAATACGCCCCTCACCAGTATATACAACCAATCTTCTGCCTGCCGGAATACTATCTTTGTAGCTCTTGGATAAAGAAGGTGTTCTTATCTTGCCATCACTAACAAGCGCCATATATTCGGTATAAGCCTCGCCAACTTGTTTAAACGTTTCTTCAGCCAACAATTTTTGGCTTTCGCCGGCAACGCGATCTGGATGATATTGCAGCCCCAGCTTGTGATATTGTTTCCTGACTTGATCAACCGTTGATTTTTCTACATCAATACCGAGTATTTTACTGATATTTTTAACCTTGGTGAATGCTTCTAGCTCACCCTGACGCGGCTGCCAATTTGGAGCCATAAAGAAAGGAAGCCACTTGGCATATTCTGCCATGCCCCCGGTCATACCGGTAGCATTAACCAGTTTTTCTGTTCCGGTCACAAAACCGGGCATAAATATGATGCTTGAATCTGCCCAGCGTAACGCGCTCAAAGTCTTTGAAGAAGAAGTTAGTCCGCTTAAGATCGTAGCGCGCATGCTTAATGATGCTTCTGTGACTGCGCCTTTAATGCCCTGCGAAGGAATATTCTTGATAAATCTGGCGGTCCATTTGGCCGAATTTACTCCTCTTTCTACAAGGCCTCCTGAAGTCAAGACCGGGCTGCTTGTAGTAGTCGTCTGGAATAAGCCTATCGCCGGCTTCATTACAAGTCCGGAACGAGGACCCGTAACCGCCGCATTCAACAGGCCAGCTAAACTCAGGTCGCCGAGCGTAAAATCTGCCTTGTATCCTAATGATTCTGCGTAGCTTCCCCAGAAACCACGGCCTACTTCAAACGCGGGAGATATAACCGTCCAGTCAATCGCTCCGGCCAAAGCCTGATTATAAAGATACCTGGAACCAGAAGCCTCTCCCAGATCTATTAAATTAAAAAATGCCTTTGTAGGCTGCGTGCCCGTTCCAGTGTATGGCTTTAACCTCGGGATATTTGTTGACTGAGGCGTGCCCGCTCCAGCGTATTGCTTTAACCCCTGGACGATATTGGAGCCTTGTTTACCTATATATATGGCGCTTAACCCGCCCAATGCTATCCCGTAAAGAGTATCTCTCCCGGCTAACTGCCACCCATTTTCCTTACCCCAATAATTCCCTTTTATCGCATTGACCCCGGTCGTAGAAAGCACGCCAACGCCGGCACCATAAGTAAATTTACTCATCCCTGCGCTCATCTGGGGCAATCTGGTAACCCCGGTAAGGATCCCGCTATTAAAACCAGCACCTATGCCTAAGCCGATAACCGCGCCTCTTACATAATTATCCCAGCTCTTAACCGGATTATAATTATCCTGCAATGTTTCAAAGAATCCCATGTTCTGATCGTGCTCGGGGCTCATCACATCCAAGACGGTCTTGGCGAAAGGATAGGTAACGGCGCCGACACCACCAGCCGCGGCCGTAGACGCTACGGGATGATTTCTTACGAAAGAGGCTACGCGACTGGAATTAGCTATAGTTGCCGCGCCGCTCATAACTCCGCCGAATACAGCGCCTAATTCCAGACCCGTAGTATAATGACCTGCTATATAATTACCTTGTTCGTTAGTATATCCTAAATAGAGTGTTTCAATAGTAGGGGTCTTACCCTGCAAACCATCGCTGGCTATGCCGGTCAATAAATATGTCTCGCTCCATAAGGCAGATTGAGAAACGACAGTAGCGCCGACCTTTGTTATCACAGAACTCTCGGCTTTGGCTAAACTGGCTACTTCAGGGGCCACGCCGGCAGCAACGCCGCTTACCACTAATAAAGCATGGACTCTTGCGTCTTTGATGGGTTCTCCGGTAACAGCTAAGCTGACGCCATTAGCTACCGCCTCATTAACTGCTATGGTTGCTACCGATCTGCCCGCGGCAGCGTAAACCTGGGGAGAAACTTTCGACAAGCTGGAAGCGGTCTTGCTCGCGACATTAAGCGCCTGCCCGCCCACTTTGTTGGCAACACTAGCAACCTTAGCCATATTGCCGCCGGCCAGAGCCAATTCTTCGCCTGTCGCGATCATCTTTCCGGCATTAGCACTCAAAGCCTTGGCGGTTTCGCCTAATGCTTGCGGCACTTTCGTGCTCAAAGCCACGGCAGTACCCGAACCCGTTACTCCGGGTATCGCTCTGACGGCCGGGATCAATATGCTGGCGGGTAAAACAACCCCGTTCATGACCATTTCAAAAGCACTATCATTGGCAGCTCCGGAGATCAAATTCTTACCTTCAATTTGATCAACTACACCAAGAAGTTTAGAATCCACAGAGCTCTGAAGCGTCTCTTCTCTGGAAACATTATAAGACAGCCGATAACCATATTCCCCTCCGGCAACCATATTCCATCCTCTTACCGAAAAATCCAATATATCCCTAAGACTGTCACCTACGTAATTTAACCCCATATAAGTGTTCGCGGAAGCCGTATCATAAAGATGGCTGATGCCTCTATACTTACGAGCTTCCTTAAAATCATTTTCCGCCGCAATAGTACTGGCTTTATTTATCTCTTTTATCGCTTCTTGAGTCTTATTTACCATGTCCATCCTTGTTGCCAAATCAATACTATGGTTTATGGAGTAGACAGCCAACTTATACGGGTCTTCATTATCCTTGCCTCCGAGAAAAGCGGGGCCGAGATTCAGCTGTTTTCGTGTTTCATCGTAATTTCTGTTTCGGACAACCGTTAATAAAGGGTTGATACTGCTGTTAAGGTCTTTGCCGTCTAAAAGCCTGATGGTAAGATCATAAGCCTGTAACCTCTCCTGTCCCGCATTCAACCAGGTTTTATTAAAAACATGCGATATGTATGGATTCAGCTGCTCCTGATATAGCTTGCCGGCCTGCGTATGCACCTTAGCTTCTACGGCCGTAAAATAAGGATACAACTCAATCAGGGCCTCTTGATAATCCTGACTGGCATAATTGGCATTGTATTCTATTTCCTGTATCTTCCAATTCTTGGATATCGCTAAAGCGGGAATTGTTGCCATCAATAAAGCAGATCCGATGGTAGGCTTACGGGCCTGAGATAATTGTTCATTCAAGCCGGACCAGGTTCTGCCTCTGACAGTTTGAATTTCATTACTATAAATACCTATATTTAAGGCTACGGTAAGGGGAGAACTGTTATCCTTGATACTTATATAACTGTTTACTCCGGGCTGATTAGCTGCGGATACCGCCTCTGAGGTAAAAGGAGACCACAAAGCTGCATAGCGGTCTATGTTGGCATCGAATCCAAGGTCGCGCTGGTCAAGTTGAGAAACCAGGTTTTCCCTTTTTGTTTCCAAGTTCTTCTTGACGTCATCTGAAATATTGGTGCGGCGTAAAGTAGCGTCGATATTTTCTATTGCAGACCTGATCGATGTCTTTTGATCCGCAGGCAATAATTCTTTAATGTTTGCTACGTTCCTATACAAGACATCAAGGGTTTTCTCATTGTCCGGAACGATCTTTCTATTGACCCCATCAATAAGCCTGCGGTTTCTAAGCGTGTCGGCTCCCACTGGGAATTTGTCATCTTTTGCATTTAAATTCTCCCATCCAAGGAGAACTGCATGGTTCTTAGAATTAGCAACGTAGCGAACGCTATCAGGCCTGGAGGCAAAAAACCTAACCTGCCCCTGATCATTATTAATAAAGAGATTGGAAACGCCTGCTATGTGCCCGCTAGTAATCAGGTTATCCTGTTCGATTACAAAACTGCCTGCCTTATTTTTAGAGACCGGGCTGTATTCACTAAGCCTTTCTGTCGTCGGCCCCACTTTCCACCAGCCTTTATTCCCTACCAAGACCGCAAATTCTGCTACGTCTACTGCGTTTTTAGCGGTAGCTGTAGAAGCCACATAAAAACGATTGGCAAATACAGGACGTAAATAGGCTGCCTGAGGGTCTTTTTCATTGCCGCTGTAGATAAAAGGATTGCCGTTGCTTCCCTTGGCAAAATCAATGATGGCCCCGCCTGACCATTCATTCAATACCCCTGAGCCGTAGCCAAAATAAGCGCCCTTTTCATCTACGGTATATTTCTGAGCGCTGAAGAGGCTTTCGCCGGGATTAAGGGCCTTTAAGGCAAAATCGGCTCTGTATATTGCAAGATAAGGATTATTCTCTTCGAACTTGGCTACGTTAATATTACCCTTCTTGTCAATTTGAGGAGCGCCCAGAGAAGGCTTGGACATCTGGCCGTCTATGGCCAACGGGAAGGGCGCAGAGAACCAGGGAAGAGACTGATCGGCATTGATATAATGATCACCCTGCTCTTTATTAAAGGTCAGGCCTAATACAACTTTCTTCTGATCATCGGTTATATCTGCCAATCCCTTATCTGCCGGAAGAAGCTTCTCCACCCCATCCTGCTTGATATTCCCTAGATACATCCTGTTCTCCGACCCTAAAATCTGAGTCTCAATGCTGATTGACTCCGGGATAGACGATCCGGAGATCCGGATTATCTCGTCTGCCAGTTTCTGCACTGCGGCATTGCCGACTTCTTTATTCCGCAAAATAGCCTGCGCGTTCTTAAATATGGCCTCCTGATCGGTATGGGACAGATTAGGATAAAGGCTCGAGGCAAACGCTGAGAACCTATCAAAGTCCTTGCTAATAGCAGCCTGGTTTAAAAATTGTTCTGCGACATAGAAACCTACTCCCTGTTTATTTAACGCGAACAAGGTGTTGTAATAATTGTAATCCTTCGAGGAGAACGCTGTGGGCTCCTTATCGCCGACCAAGAAACTCAGTGCGGCTATGCCGGTGTTCTCGATATAAGCCGGCCTGACCAGATCTAAGGTCTCTTTTTCCGTGGTTCCTTTATCCAGAATATCTCCGGCCAGCTCCGTATATCCAAGGCTCAAAACATCCTTTCCGATCTGCTGCGGGGAAAATGCCCCATCAAGAGAAGCAGCCAGCGGGGATAAAGCCATATCCGCATTTGACGAAAGAAGATTATTCCCTGAATTTAAAGTAGAGCTTATTCCAAAATCATCAATAAAGGCGGGGTTTAGCAAATTCGAAAATTCATTATCAACGGTAACCTTGCCCGGTTTTACATATTCGACATAGAACCTGTAGGGGCCGGTCTGCTGCGAAGAAAGTATTATATAGGTAGAAGCGGTAACTTGGGACAAGCCGGTCTGCAGGTTCAATGCGAAAATATTCTTCTCTTTCAGCTGGGCCTGCGCATTGACTTTGATCTCGTTGATCTGCGCAGCGGTGGCGTTCTCCGGATGCTTAAAATTAAGATTGTCAATATACGAATTCCACATGTCCGGAGACATGCTGTATTTTTTATTGACGGCTAAAGCCGCGTAGTTGATCTCCGTGCTTCTTGCGGCCTTTAAAACATCCTTCTGCGTATCGTTTAAGGACTGAGGAGAAACCCCGGAAGAAAGCAAAAGTAAGGTATTGCCGGCTTTATCGTCATAGGCATCAAAAGCGCCGGTTGCGCCCAGTGAATACTCGGATATAGGCTTAGCTACATCTCCCCCAATAGGCTTACCGTCCTGAGTATATTTTTGGATATTCTTAACAGTGATTTCCTTATCCGTGCCAAAAATCAGTTTCACCGCATTAAAATTCGCTTGCGTTCCGCCTTCTCCGCCGATCATAACCTGCTGCTTTCCGCTGAAAAGCGGGAAATTGTCCAGTTGAGCGCCGTCCTTCGTGGTGTAAGTAAATTGAGATAATGCAGTGGTATTTAAAGTATTCTTCAGCCAAACTGAGGTATGATAAATATTGCCGTCGGAGAATAACTGCGAGAAATCATCGTTCGATTTTATTAACTGATCCTTGGTAAAAAGCGAGGCTTTCTGCTGTTCAAACGACCTTCTATATAACGGATCGTCGGAGTTCTCGGTTATCAACCCCTTTAATACCCCTTGGAATTCCTGTCTTCCCGCGGCATTGTAAAGGCTGTGCAACTGGCCGCCCCTGGCAAACACGCCCAGGTCTTCCTGTGTTTTAATAGTCGAATAAATTTTTGTGCTCCCTGCATCGACTGAACGGGCAAAGTAATCCTGGTTGCCTCTTAACAGCTTGCTGTATACCCCAAGCTGAGTACCCGTTATGAAATCGGAAAATCCCACCTGCGCTCCTTTTTTGTCATAGGTCGCCAGGATAAGATCTTTTGACCAGGCCGAATTACTGACTAACCCGAGAGTAGGCAATCCTAGAACGCCGGCCATGGTGCTTGAAGCCTGAATAGACTGCCGGAAATTAGCTACAGCTCCGTAATGGTACATATCGGTGCCGTACTGGACCAGAGCCTGAGGAAACCCAAGATATGCGGCATTATAAGACCAATCAAGGGCATTCGAAAAATACATAGCACCGCTGTAGAAATTAGGATCGCGGGCATAATTATAATACCCGCCGGTAATAGTATTTAAGCCAGCGTATCTCCAACTCTCCGCGACGCTGCCCATTACCGAACGGAGCAGTGACGCAGAGCCAAAACCTTCCGCCTCCAGGGCGTTTTCTTTACCTACTTTTAAATCTCCACTTGCGAGTATAGATTTTCCCGCAATCGGAAAAACTACGCCTCTCAAGGCCGCGCTTGCCGTATTTACCAAGAATGCTTCCATAAAAGGATTCTTGATATTAATGGCTGATTCCAAGCTCGCCGTTCCGTAAGACAACCCGGCCTCGAGTAATCCGCTGCTGATGGCCCTAGCTAAATTCGGATCTTGTCCGTAAGAAGTCATTCCGGCGCGCAACGCGGCTCCGACCATAGAGTTATAAGAAGCATCCAGATTGGTAGTGCGCCTCAAAACCTCTTCTGTGCCGACAGTAATTATATTAGGCAGAATGTTAGAGGTAAAATTAGCTCCCGTGACTTGTCGGAGGCCGCCGCTTAACGAACCGGCATTCAGCGCTCCGGCGGTAAACATCATCGGGATCGAACCGACAAGGGAAGCTATCGAATCACTGGCTCCCTGTTGGCGAGCTAATTCGCTAACTCCGCTATATACCAGCCCGCTTGCCGCGCCGGTAAAAGCGCCACCCCAGCTGAATCCGCTGGTTGCAATATTCCCTATCGTGGAAGAGCCGGTGATAAAAGCGCCTGATCCGCCGCTCAATGCACTTAACCCAAGGCCGCCTACTCCGCCTGCGGCAAAACCAGTGGCAACACCGCTTACAATACGGGTAGTTGTGTTATTCCATCCTGCAATTTGGCCGATATTGGTTGTCGCTCTATTAATACTATAGAACATCAAATTATTGCTCAGACCCTGGCCTACATGACTTACCGTGTCCATAGTAGGCATATTGTAAGAAAAGTTCGTACCGCCGTTATATCTAACGCCGCTTAAAACCAGACTCGCGCCGACTGTTATGCCTAGACTGGTCGCCCATTTACCCCAGTCAAAATCTTCTCCGCGGCGGTTGCGGGCGCCCATTATGCCCTGAGCTTCTTTATCGCTTAATACTGCCTGGACAGCCGCCTTTGCGACCAAGCTGTAACCGGAGAACTCCTGCAGGAATTTCTCCGCGGGCAAATAATCTTCTTTATGCTCATCCGCGACATAAACTTTACCATCGGCAACTTTAGTGACCAAAACGTAATGACCGCCGTTCAAATGCGCGATAAAAGGCGTATTGTCCGCCAGGTCTTCAGGATTGATCTTTACGGGGTATAATTTCAGGCCGAAAAATTCGGAGGTTTTAGACAACGCGAAAAGGGAATTCTTGATGACTTCAGGATTGCCTTCGGGTTTTACTACGTCATTGAGGATATCTATGCTTAACGCCATTACCGCGATATCTTGCTCTTCCGCGCGGATGCCCTTATAAGCCAAAAGGTCATACAATGCCTTGGAACCGCAAGGCCTGCCTTTTAACCAGCTATAGATCTCTTCAATTTTCTCTTTGCTTAAATTTAAAGGTTTGTCCAATGTTACGGTCAGGTTGGAGGAAAATCTGACGGCATTGACCTGCTTGCCGGAAAGGTCGGTAAGGATGGTTTTAACTGCTAAGGGGATATCCATGGCCGGGACACTCTGCAGCATAGATGTCGGTGTCAACATGCCGGCCTTGGCTCCGCGCCATAAGACTCTCGGATCGTATTCGATTGCCTGGGCGAACTGTTCAGGCAAAAAAACAGCCACTATGACAAAGGCCACGACTCTGATCCAGGCCTTGAAGCCGGACTTGAACCCGTCTTCTGTCTGCGGCTGCAGTGTATTCATTTTATTACCCCCATAAACAGACTGAGAGAGTAAAGCTTCCCCCTTACCCCCATTCTCCTGTCTGTTTAGGCTTT
>JAQTUY010000158.1 GCA_028707105.1 Candidatus Omnitrophota bacterium
GTCGGACAAAGAGTGGGGATGGGTAAATAAAATGAGATCAAAAAGAGCCAGGAGTAAACCTAAAAGCAAACCCAAGGCCGCAGTAAAAATAGCCAGGCAGACAGTATTGATCCTGGATTTCGGTTCGCAATATACCCAGTTGATCGCCCGCCGGGTCAGGGAGAATAAAGTCTTTTCCAGGATAATCCCTTATAACACTCCGGCAAAAGAGATAGCCGCGCTCAATCCTAAAGGCTTGATCCTTTCGGGAGGGCCGGCCTCGGTCGTAGATAAGAAGAGCCCTGTGCCCGACAAGGGCATATTCAAATTAGGGATCCCGATCCTCGGCATATGTTACGGCATGCAGGTGATCTCCGAGATGCTCGGAGGCAAGGTCAAGCACACGCGCAGCCGCGAATACGGTAAAATAGAATTATTTATTGACGATAACCGGGATTTATTCAGTCATATGCCGGGAAATTTTACCTGCTGGGCCAGCCACGGAGATTTTGTCACCAAGATCCCCGCCGGCTTCCAGGTCAGCGCGCATACCACGAATACTCCGGTTGCCGCGATCAGCAACTCCAAAAGAAAAGTTTTTGCGGTGCAGTTCCATCCCGAGGTAACGCACACTGAAAAAGGAAACCAGATCTTAAGCAATTTCTTATTCAAGATCTGCGGATGCCTTGGCCGCTGGACCATGCAGTCGTTCATTAAAGAATCTATTGAAGGCATAAAAAAGAATGTCGGCCGCGATAAGGTCGTTTTAGGCTTAAGCGGAGGAGTAGATTCATCAGTAGCGGCATTGTTATTGCATAAATCGATCGGCAGGAATTCCAGGTGTATTTTTATTAATAACGGCCTGCTCAGGAAGGACGAACCGGAACAGGTAAAAAAAGTCTTCCGCGATATCTACCATCTGAATCTGGGCTATGTGGACAGAAGCAAAAAGTTCCTGGTCCGCTTAAAAGGCATAACCGACCCCGAAGAAAAAAGGAAAATAATCGGGGATGAGTTCATCAAAACATTCGAAGAAGAGGCAGCTAAGGTCAAGGGAGTAAAATATCTGGTCCAGGGCACGCTTTATCCGGATGTAATCGAATCCATCTCGGCTACCGGCGCTCCCAGCCGTAAAATTAAAAGCCACCATAATGTCGGAGGCCTGCCTGCCCATATGAAACTTAAGCTTATCGAGCCGCTGCGGGAGATTTTTAAAGACGAGGTGCGCGCCATAGGCAAGGAATTAGGTTTACCCGACGCGATAATCCAACGCCAGCCTTTTCCCGGGCCAGGCCTGGCTATCCGGATCATCGGAGAAGTTACCGAAGAACGTTTAAATATACTGCGGGAAGTTGACCGGAGAGTAGTCGAAGAAATAAGGGCCGCCGGCCTGTATGAACAGATCTGGCAGTCCTTTGCGATATTACTGCCCATTAAGAGCGTGGGGATAATGGGCGATGAACGCACCTATGAAAATGTCGTGGCTGTGCGCTGCGTCTCGAGCTTTGACGGGATGACCGCGGATTGGGTAAAATTGCCCTACGAAGTAATGGAAAGAATATCCAATCGGATTATCAACGAAGTAAAAGGCGTCAATCGCGTTGTCTACGATATCTCTTCCAAGCCGCCCGCGACTATCGAGTGGGAATAAATTAGTCTTAGAAAAATGCCGCGCTCCGATTTCGTCCATCTGCACTTGCATACGCAATTCAGCCTGCTTGACGGTGCCTGCCGTATCCCCGAGCTCCTGAATCTGGCCAAACAATATAAAATGGATTCCCTGGCGATTACCGACCACGGGAATATGTTCGGGGCAATCGATTTTTATCTGGAAGCCCAGAAAGCCGGGATCAAGCCCATTATCGGCTGCGAAGCCTATATTGCTCCCGGAAGCCGCCTGAACAAAGAATCGCGCGGCATTGATGAAGCAGCCTACCATTTAATACTTTTAGCCAGGGATGAGACAGGTTACCATAACCTGATGAAGCTGGTTTCCATCGGCTACCTAGAAGGCTTTTATTACCGGCCGCGTATCGATAAAGAAATCCTGGCCCAGTATTCCAAGGGCCTGATCGGCTTAAGCGCCTGCCTGAAAGGCGAAATCCCGGACCTGATCCTGCAGAAACGCTTTAACGACGCGTTGAAGCTCAGCGATACCTACCTGAATATTTTCGAAAAAAATAATTTTTACCTGGAGTTGCAGGAAAATTCGCTCCCCGAACAGAAGATTGTCAATGCCGGCCTGATCAAGATCGGCAAAGAGCTGGGTATTCCTTTAGTCGCCACCAACGACGTGCATTACCTGACCCGCGGCATGGCCAGCGCCCACGAGGCGCTCCTGTGTATCCAGACCCAGACCACCCTGGATGACCCCAACCGCATGCGTTTCCAGACCGACGAGTTTTATTTTAAATCCCCCGAAGAGATGAAAAGTCTCTTTAAGGAGGTGCCCGAGGCTATTACCAACGCCTGCGAAATCGCTTCCCGCTGCAATTTAGAGCTGGATTTCAAGAAAGTACACTTACCCAAATATGTGCCGCCTGCCGGAAAAACCAAAGAAGAATTCCTGAAAGAACTTTGCGAAAAAGGACTGCCAGAAAGATTCGAAGGATTAACCCCGCAGATATCCGAACGGCTGGAGCACGAACTGAAGATCATCAAGGATATGGGATTTGTCAGCTATTTCCTGATTGTCTGGGATTTTATCCATTACGCTAAAAGCCAGGAAATACCGGTTGGCCCGGGCAGGGGCTCGGCAGCAGGAAGCCTGGTCAGCTATCTCCTGGGGATCACCGACTTAGACCCCTTAAAGTACGGGCTCCTCTTTGAACGTTTCTTAAACCCTGAACGACTGGGCCTGCCGGATATAGATATAGATTTCTGCTATGAGAGAAGGCAGGAGGTCATTGATTATGTGACCAAAAAATACGGGCAGGAAAACGTCGCCCAGATCATTACTTTTGGAACAATGCAGGCGCGCGCGGTTGTGCGCGACGTGGGCCGGGTAATGGGGATGAGTTATGCCGATGTTGACCGCATCGCTAAAATGATCCCGCCGGAACTGGACATGACGCTTAAAAAAGCGCTCGAGTCAGAACCAGAGTTGAATAATCTTTATAAGAATGACGCTGAAGTTACTAAGCTCATCAATACCGGCCTATCCCTGGAAGGGTTGAACCGCCACGCCTCAGTGCACGCTGCCGGAGTAGTTATTGCCGACAAACCGCTGCGCGAATACAGCCCGCTCTTTAAGACCAGCGACGATCAGATCACTACCGGATTCAGCATGGGTATCTTGGAGAAGATCGGCTTACTGAAAGTAGATTTCCTGGGGCTAAGGACGCTTACCGTAGTTGACCAGGCGGTGAAGATAATTAAAGAGACTCAAGGCAGGTCATTAAATATACAAAAGCTTCCTTTAGATGACCCGCAAACCTATAAGCTCCTGGGTTCGGCGCAGACAATGGGCGTGTTCCAGGTTGAAAGTTCGGGGATGCGCGACCTGCTGAAAAAACTCGAGCCTGAACGTTTTGAGGACCTGATCGCCTTACTCGCTTTGTACCGGCCC